>JALRJW010000116.1 GCA_023268955.1 Aliarcobacter sp.
TTATAAATATCCTCTGTTTTTGAAATAATATTACTCATAGTATTTACTACATTTTCAGGATCTTCACCAACAGCACTCTCTTCTGAAAGCATAACAACATCCGTTCCATCTAAAACAGCATTTGCAACGTCTGAAATTTCTGCTCTTGTTGCTCTTTCATTGTGAGTCATTGATAAAAGCATTTGAGTTGCTGTAATAACAGGCATACCTTTAGCATTTGCTTTTTTAATCAGCATTTTTTGAATAGTAGGTACATCATAATATGGAACTTCAATTCCTAAATCACCTCTTGCTACCATTAAACCATCTGAATGCTCAATTATTTCATCAATATTTTCAACAGCATCAAATTTTTCAATTTTTGCAATTAATTTACCTTTATAATCCCCTATTAACTCTTTTGCTCTTTTCATATCAGCAGCATTTTGAACAAATGAAATAGCAAAATAATCAACTTGATTTCTTACACCCCATTCGATATCTTTTTCATCTTTTTTTGTAATTACATTGATATTGATTACAGTATTAGGAAAATTGATTCCTTTTTTAGAGCTTAGAATTCCATGGTTCTCAACCACAGCTTTTACTTCATTTCCTGTTTCAATAACTTTTGCTCTAATAGTTCCATCATATAAATAGATATATTCATCATTTTTTACTTTATCAAGAAGCTCAGGATAGTTTGTAGAAACTACATATTTTTTATCTGCTTTTTTATACCCTACAACATCCTCTTTTAGGAAAGTAATTTCATCCCCTCTAAATAGTTCAAATGGTTCAACTAAATCACCAATTCTAACTTTTGGTCCTGAAATATCTTGTAATACTCCAACTGTAACACCCGTATTTTTCATAGCTGTTCTAATATTTATTAAAGTGCTTAGGTGATAAGCATGGTCACCATGAGAGAAATTTAATCTAAACATATTTGCCCCAGCATGAATTAATTTTTCAATCATTTCCACACTATTACTTGCAGGGCCTAATGTTGCTAATATTTTTGTTCTTTTTTTCATTTTCTTTCCCTTGTTTTATTTTCATCTATACTAGAAATAACTTCTACTTGTCCCTCATAATCAATCAAACCACCAACAGTTTTTGGAATAAGTTTTTTTGCAATATCATAAACACCAACTGATGGAAAAGTTAATCCATTATTAGGACATTTTAAATTAGCTGCGTTACTTACAGCACACATTTCAATGGCAGATTTATCTCCACACAAAAAACTATTAAACATTTTAGGGTTCATTCCAGACTCAAATTCAGCTCTTTCTTTAGTTAAACCATAGTGGCCCCACACAGTGTCAGGCGTTGAATATTCAAAAGTTGGATGATATTTTGTTCCTTTGCCTGCGCACACAACTGAAAAACCGTTTAGTCTTGCCCATTCAACTTGCTCTAGTATTAACGATGGTTGATCTCCATATGCCATTGAGCAAATAACATTATTTTGTTTTGCTAAATCCGAGAGATATTTTCCACAAGTTACATCCAGTTTTTCAGGAGAACAAAAATCAATCGAGATTATAAGATTAGGCGGTCAATCAATTACAGATGTTAGGCCACTTGTTAGATTTAATGTTTCAGTTATGCTTGAAAAAAATGGGCGAAAAGAAACAGGCGTTTATGGAATTGGTGGAAGACAGTCTTATGATTC
>JALRJW010000142.1 GCA_023268955.1 Aliarcobacter sp.
TTATATTAGATTAAAAGTTGAAGATAAAGCAGGAATTTTAGCAAAAATTGCAAAAATCCTTGGAGACAAAAATATTTCAATTGAAAAAATGATTCAAAAACCTTCAAATAAAGAGCTTTCACATTTACTTTTAGCAACTCATACAAGTTTTGAAAAAGATATCGTTGATGCTTTAGCACAAATTGAACAAGCAGGTGTTGTAACTTGCAAACCTGTAATGATTAGAATAGAGGATTAATTCTTCTGTTCTAGCTCATCTTTCTATCTCAAATGAACAAAAACAAAAAACTTTTAAATGAAGACATACCATCACTATTAAAACAATTAGCAATTCCAGCAAGTACTGGAATGATTTTTAATACACTTTACAATGTAGTTGATACTTTTTATGCGGGGCTTATTTCTACTCAGGCAATTGCAGCTTTATCATTATCTTTTATGATATTTTTTATGATAATTGGTTTGGGGTATGGTTTTTCTTCTGCTATTACAGCAATTATAGGAAACTATTTAGGCAAATCTAAACAAAATATAGCTTCAATTTATGCTCAAAAAGGTTTACTGTTTTTACCTTTAATTGGTATTTTTTTGGGAATATTTGGTTATTTCGTTAGTCCATCATTATTTATGATTCTTGGGGCAAAAGAAGAATATCTTAATGATGCAATGACCTACATCACTCCAATACTTTTTGGAACAGTTTTTTTCATGGCCAATTTTTCACTAAACTCTATTTTAGTAGCTTCCGGGGACACTAAGACATTTAGAAACACATTGATTTTTGGATTTTTTGCGAATTTAATTTTAAATCCTCTTTTTATGTATGGATTCTTATTTATTCCTAGTTTTGGATTAGCTGGAATTGCAATTGCAACGGTTTTAATTCAAATACTAAATATGATTTATATGATTAAAAAAGTTTTAGACTTAAAGATGATTAGATACTTTAATTTGAAATATTTTTTACCTGATTTAAGGGTTTACAAACAATTCTTCAACCAAGGTGTGCCTTCTAGCTTAAACATGCTTATCATGTCATTTGGTTCATTGATTCTTACATATTTTGTGACTTTATATGGAATGCAAGCAGTGGCTGGATATGGAATTGGTTACAGAGTTGAACAACTTATGCTATTACCAGCACTAGGACTAAATACTGCTGTTTTAACTTTGGTTTCAAATAATTATGGGGCAAAAAAATATGATAGAGTTATAGAGACATTAAAAGTTGCATTGAGATATGGTTTTTATATTTCTACTTTTGGAATTATTTTCTTAATTGTATTTGGAAAACTTATCATTTCATTATTTGATTCAAATCCAAATGTTGTAGCTTATGGTTATGATTATCTTATTATTGAGATTTTTATTTTTTATGCTTATGTGACTTTATTTATTTGCGTATCAACCCTACAGGGAATTAAAAAACCTAAAATGATTGTTTACATTGCACTTTATAGACAAATTATAGCAAAGCTTATTGTTGCTTATATTTTGGTATTTGTATTTAAAGTTGATTATATTTATTTGTGGGTTGGAATTTTGATTATGATTTATAGTGCAGCTATATTTGCATATTTCTATACAAATAATTTACTCAAAAAAGTTTGTGCGAAATCTATACTTTAGTTATAACTTTTAGATTTACTAACTCTACAAAAGTTGTATCTAAAACCTCTTTTGCTTCTTGGAAATCTATATCATATTTTTTGCACAAAGATTTTACAATTTTAGATAAATTTTTGTTTTCATTTAGGGATTTTAGTATCAAAAAAACAAGTTCATTAATTTCCCTATAAAAAACCTCGTTTTCATTAAAATCATAATATATTAGGACAAAATTATCTCTTTTCTCTTTATATTCTCCTAATATAATATTATATTTAAATTTCTTTAGCCTTGAATTTTCATTTAAAATATAGATATTATTCCAATCAAAAACTTGTGATTCAAAAGCTTTATACTCTTTCATTATTAGCTCTAATTCAACCCAATCAAAGTATAAAACTTCATATAAATACTTTTTATTTTTAAAGTATTTATTCTTTTTAATAAACTTCATATAATCTTTTGCTATCTTCCATACAAAAGGAGTTTTTGGTGGATTTTTCATGAAATCTAAAATAGTTTTGTTTAATTCATCTTGGGAAATCATCTTGCAATACTGAACAAAAGTACTTTTAATTATCTCTTCATATCTATAAAAAACTAACTTTTGATAAATGCCAAAGGCATTTGAAGCTTTTTTATCCTTTTGATTTTGAACTAAATCTAAAAATCTTTTTTGAATATCTTTTTCAAATGAATTTTCAATATCTTTTTTAGGCATTTAAAATCTCATTTTTAATTTTTCAAGTTGTTTATACTCAACTATTAACTCATCTAGTGGTGGAATATTATTGTCTCTTTCTATCATCACAGGAGCATTACATTGTTTTAATGTATATTCTAAAAGTTTCCATGTTCCACTATTTATAGGCATTCCATGTGAGTCTATTTTCATTCCAAATTCATCATCAAAATAGTGTCCAGCCATATGTATATAAGCTACCTTGCTTTTATCAATTTGGTCGATAAATCTCCTAGCTTTAAAACCATGATTTGAAGCATTTACAAAGACATTATTTACATCAAGTAAAAGTTTTGCTCCTGATTTTTCTAAAACTTCATTTATAAAATCAACTTCTCTCATCTCTTCATAGGGAACTAAATAATATGTAGCATTTTCAAGAATTAAATTTCTTTGAATAATATCCTCAAC
>JALRJW010000257.1 GCA_023268955.1 Aliarcobacter sp.
ATGCCCTTGGCGCGTAACCGCATCTGGCGGCCCGATTGAGACCCAGCAGGTACCTTTACACGGCTACGTCCACCGTCAATTGTAGGGACTTCGATATCTCCGCCGAGCGCTGCTGCTGCCATAGAGACTGGAACGCGGCAGAAAAGATTGTTTTAAAAACTGCGGTTTAAAAGATGAAGATATAGTTTTTGACACGCAATTAAAATTCTTAGTTAATAATGGAATTTTAGAATTACTAGAAATACTAAAAGCAAATGTTGATGAAAACACTTATTTAAGACAAACAGCAAAAGTAAAAGTTCTCCTTGAACCAACTGGTATGGGGGATAGGTTTAAAAGTTTGAATGTTAGGAAGTATTCTTAACTAACATTTGAAAACGAACATTTTCCCACATCAATAACTAATTAAATATATTCTCCTTTAAACTATACGATATGCGTACAATTTAATTGAGGATATACCTTTTTATAAACATTATCCAAATTTCGAACAAATATGAATATTTTTTAGTTGTAAAATCTATCTTTCAAGAATAGTAATTTTTTATATAGGTAACTTAATAAAAAAAGCTGTACCTGTTTCATCACTTGTAAAATCAATTGAACCATTTAATGATTGGTTAAGTAGCATTTTAATCATATACATACCCATTCCTGTTCCATTTTTATCTTTTTTTGTTGAAAAATATGGATCAAATATTTTGTTTTGGATTTCTATAGGTATTCCATTTGCATTGTCTTTTACTTCAATAACAGCATTGTTATCTTCTTTATATAAACTAATAGATAAAGTTTTATTTTCTTTATTAGATTCTATTAGTGCATCTTTAGCATTTGAAATTAAAGCAAGCATAATTTGTCTAATCTGTGAATCAATAGATTTTATTTGTATATCAGTATCCAAATATTCTTTTATTTCTATATTATTTAAATCCAATTTATTTTTATAAAGTTGTACTGATTGTTCAATAGTATTTTTTAAAGAAATTAATCTTAGCTCTTTATCATCTTTATAAAAATTCCTAAAATCATCTATTGTTTCAGATAGATTTTTTATTAGTACATCCATATTAGATGAAATCATATTTACGGATGTATAATCAATATTATCATTATGAATTTCGCTAATTAAATTATATTTCCATATTGATAGAGCATTTAGAGGTTGTCTCCATTGATGGGCAATCATTGAAATCATTTCTCCTAGTTGAACTAATCTACTTTGATTTAAAATAGTAATTTGTTGTTCTTTATCTTTTATCTCCGCTTCTTTTTTTTCTGTGATATCTTGAACTATTCCTTTTAATAAAACTGGTTTTCCATTATTATCAAAGGTAGTTTCACATCTTTCTAAAACCCATTTAATTTTGTCATTATTTAATAGTAATCTGTGTTCTATTTCATAAGGTTTTTTATCTTTTAAATGATTTAAGTATGCATTATCAACATCTTTTCTATCTTCTGGATGAATACAATTAATAAAAAAATCATAAGAGAGTTTAAAAAGCTCTTTGTTATCAATTTCAAAAATAGTATAAATCTCTTCAGACCAAATTAGTTTATTTTGATCCAGATCAAGTTGCCAAGAACCTAGCTTTGCTAATTGATTTACATATTTTAGTTGTTTAAGATTTTCATTTAAATCATCATTTAATTTAGATATAGAATTGTTTAATATTTTTTGTTTATTTATGTAATATAGGATAATTAAAATAGTTAAAATCACAACTAAATTAAAGAATAATACTAAATCAGCTAAATCTAAATGAAACTTCTCATTATGTGAGTTTTTAGCCTTAGCTGTAATTAACCATTTTCTACCAGCAACTTCAATAGTTTGTTGAATATCTGTAATATTTATTTTTTTAATATCATTATTAGAATATAAAAAATCCAAATTATTTTCATTTGTAATATCTGCAATCCATATATTTATATCATCATACATACTATCTTTAAATGCCGTATTAATAATATCATCAATTCTAAATACAGCTGAATAATATCCTAAAAGTTCATTCTTTTTATCCCATACAGGTAATACACCTAAAAAGCCAAACTGTTCACCTGTTTCTTGTACTAGTTTAATTTTAGATGTGATTGTAACTTTATTATCAAGTTTTGCTTGATTTAGTGTTTTTAGTCTAGCTTCATTTGATGAAATATCAAATCCTTGAGCTTTTTTATTTTTTTCATAGGGTTCAATATAATCCACACTAAAATAATGCTCTTTTTTTCTAACTGGTATTAATTTTCCATCTTCATCTTTTTGTTTAATCTTGAAATCATAATCTAACTCTTTAGATAATTTCATTTCATATTCATCTTTGTATTCATCTTTTATTTTTGGAACCCATGAAATTCCATGAAGACCTTTATAATCTGGACTTTCTAAAAAGTTGTCAACATATCTTTTAAACTCTTTTCTAGAAATATATTCACTTGATTTATGGAAAGATTTTAATGATTTTAAAATATAGAAATTTAATTCCAACTCTTTTTTAATTAAGTGAACTTTTCTATCAAAACTATGAACTATATTTAAATGTTCTTTTTCTTTCATATTTGAGTCAATAGAATAATGTATCAATGCAGATATTATTAAGCCTACTAATAATATAAATGTAAATAGATAATAAAATGATGAGTTATTTTTATTTTGATTCAAAAAATAGTTCCTTAACATAATAAATATATATTATGTTATTTAATGTTATATATTATATTAAAATAATGTTTAGTAAATGCTAAAAATATTTTTTTAGGTGGATTTTATTTTATAGTATTGGAAACCTAGATTTCCAAATTTTAAAGTCAACATAAAAACTAAAGTTTATTTTCGTTTCATTTTTTAATTTAGGACAAAAAAAATCCTACTTTTAGAATAAAAAATATATTTCTTAAGTATAATCAAAATAAAAAAGGTTTTTAAATGGAATTAATTGTAAATGGTCAAGAAAAAACATTTGAAAATGAGAGCAGTTTAAAAGATATTATTGTTGAACTTCAAATTGAAGACAAAGTTATGGCTGCTGCTGTTAATATGGAAATTGTAAAAAAAGATGAATGGGTAAATTTCATACCAAAAAACAACGACAAAATTGAATTACTTCAATTTGTTGGTGGTGGATGATTTTAACCCAAATATGGAAACTACAAAACAAAAGGGAGATTTAGCTGAAAAAAGGGCTATCTCTTTTTTAGAAGACAAAAACTACACTATACTTGAAACAAACTTTTATGCAAAAAAACTTGGCGAAATAGACATAATTGCTTCAAGAAATCAAACTTATCATTTCATTGAAGTAAAATCAGCCCTTGATTATGAAACCGCTGTAAATAATATCACTTCTTCAAAACTTTCAAAATTAAAAAGAAGCATTGATTACTTTATTCAAACTAAAAATATAAAAAATGCCTATTGCATTGATGTGATTATTGTAACTCCCACACAAATTGATTTTCTAGAAAACATCACAATATAAAAGTATAAAATTTATACAACTATATAAAAATTAAACTTTTCATTTTAAGATAAAATACACTTATGGAATCAATTATATTTATACTATTTTTATCGCTAGCCTTGTCAGCTATTATCAACATTTTTTTTAAAAAGTTTTCTGTATCTCATATTATTGGATATATAATCACAGGTGTTATTATTGCCAATATTTTTAACCTAAATCAAAAAGATGATTTGCACTCTTTAGAACTTATTGCAGAGTTTGGAATTGTATTTTTAATGTTTACAATTGGTCTTGAGATGTCCTTTGATAAACTAAAAAAGATGAAAGAACTTTTACTATTTAATGGCTCTATGCAAGTAGGACTAAGTACTATTTCTATATTTTTAATTTCAAAATTTGTATTTAGTATTGACACTGTTTCAAGTATTATTTTATCTTTAGCTTTTTCACTATCATCAACTGCAATTGTATTAACATATTTAAAACAATCAAAGGATATTTACACTCCATATGGTGAGAAATCAACGGCTATTTTAATCTTTCAAGATTTAGCAGTAATTCCTATTTTACTTTTAATTTCATTTTTATCAAACAATGAATTAGACCTTCAAGAAGTTCTTTTAAAAACAGTTATTTCAGCTGCTATTATTATTGCTTTTATGTTTACAATTGGTAAAAAGATAACTGAATGGATGCTAAAGTTCTCAAGTAATACAAAACTTGAAGAACTGTTTTTAGCCTCAGTTTTAAGTATTGTTATTGGTGCTTCAATTATGGCCCATGAGTTAGGTTTTACTTATTCATTGGGTGCTTTTATAGCGGGTATGATTATTGCTGAAACAAATTTTCATATTAAAGTTGAATCTGATATATCATCATATAAAGATTTGCTTTTAGGAACATTTTTCTTTACAGTTGGAACAAAAATAGACTTAGGATTTTTAATTTCAAATATCCATTACATAGTATTGATTTTTGCAGGAGTTTTGTTGTTAAAAGGTTTGATTATTTACTTTTTAATCAAAAGAAAATCAAACAAAAGTGATTCTGTAAAATCAGCTATTGCACTATCTCAAATTGGTGAATTTTCATTTGCTGTTTTTGCCCTTGCTAGTTCAAATGGAATTTTAGACGAGAATTTAAGTAAATTTTTGATTTTAGTAACCGTTATATCTATGATAATCACACCATTTATTGTCAACAACATTTATAAACTTGCTTCATATTTTGTTGTTGAATTTTATGAATCAGATAAAATTACTCCAATTGACAAAAAAAATCACACAATTGTTTGTGGTTATTCAATTTTAGGAAGAAGAGTTGCTTCTCAACTAGCTGAAATGAACAAACCTTTTGTAATAATCAGTGATAATTTAAAACACGTAATTAACGCAAGAAAAAAAGGTTACATGGCATATTTTGGTCACTTAGAAAAACTTCCTGTTATGGAATCACTAAAAGTTGATGAAGCTAAAAATATAATTTTAACTCTAAGTGATGTGAACACAAAAAGACTAATTTGCGAAAGCCTCTTAAAATTTAAAAATGATGCAAATATTGTTATGAATGTTGATTCTATTGATGAAGTTGCTGTATTTAAAGACCTAAAAATAAATGGTTTTGTTCATGCCCACAAAGAAATAGCAAATCTTCTTGTACAAAAAAGCTTGAAAGTTTAACTATATTAATAATTAACTTTCAAAACTTTTTTAGCAACTATTAAAACAATAGCACCAGTTAAAACAATACTTGCTGTAACATATAAAGCTAAATCATAGTTTCCACTTAAAGTTGTTAATTTAACAGCATAAAGTGGCGCTGTAACTTGCCCTATTCCATATGCTGTTGTTAAAGCACCCATAAGCATAACAGGATGACTGCCTGCTAATTTTCCACCTAA
>JALRJW010000319.1 GCA_023268955.1 Aliarcobacter sp.
ATTAATAAAAATGTTCCAAAATTTGTAAATATTAAATATAGTATAAAAGCTAAAAAAGCAATCTTAATAAACCTATTAAACATAAATAATACTGTGTTACTTGTCATTTAAATAAACCCTTTGATTAACTAATAATTAGCAATATAATACTTAAATTTCATTAATTAAAAGTAAATATTAAATGATTTATTTCTTTTAACATACTTTCATACTCATTAAATGTAATGTTTATATTATAGATTTTATTTTTTTCTTTAAAAATAAGAGAAGGAAAAGTTCTGCAATTTAAACTTCTTCTAAAATTTAATTCATTTTGAAGGTCATCTTCTATTTTTTGAGATTTCAAATCTTCTTGGAATTTTTCATGATCTAAACCAATCTCTTTTGCTAATTGAATCAAAGTTGAAGCATCACTTGGATTCATTGCTCTTTGATAGTATGCTTCTTGAATTGCTTCAATCATTTCATCTTCTTTTCCTTTATATCTTGCTAACATAGTTGCTTGACATGATAGGTATGTTGAGCGTCTAGGAATACAATTCTTCCAAAAATTGTGATTGAATTTTGTTCCAATTTTTTGTTCTATTTCATACCAGATACTTTCAATTTTCTCTTGCATTTCTTGTGGCATTGGTTCATCGCTATGTTTTGCTAAACCACCAACTACATTTACTATTTTTATATTTGATGGTAGATGTTTTTTTAATTCATTTAAAGTAGGTTTAAATGCATAGCACCAAGAACACATTGGATCATGAACATAATAAAGATTATAAGTCATAAAAATTCCTTTAATTTATATCTTTTAGATTATATAAAATTTCATTTTAATTATAAAAGTGTAAAATTCTACTAACAAAGTACAAAGGGATTTTTTGGATTACGAAGAGTTTGAAAAAGCGGTTGATATGTTTGGAATATTAACAAGACTTTCAAAAAAAGAGATTAAACAAAAGTATATAAAATTATCAAAAAAATATCATCCTGATATGCCTACAGGAAGTGTTGAAAAATTTCAAGAGTTAAAGAAAAACTATGAAATTTTAACCAAATATATGGATGATTATGCATACAATTTTGACATTGAAGAGTATAAAAAACAGTTTCCTGCTTTTGGGAATTATAAAAATTGGTTTAAATAAAACATATTAAGGTTAATTTTGAATAATAATAAATCAACAAATTCTTTACTTATATTTTTAGGCTTTCTAATAGCAAGTATAGCAACACTTGGAAGTCTATTTTTTAGTGAAATTATGGATTTTGTTCCTTGCACAATGTGTTGGTATCAAAGAATATTTATGTACCCTTTAGTGCTTATATTTCTTGTAAATTTGTTATATCCTGATGATAAACTTTTTAAATATGCTTTTCCAATTGTTCTTACAGGTTTAGGATTTGCTATTTATCACAATCTTTTAATGTTTGGCATTATCCCTGAATCAGCTGTTCCTTGTACAAGCGGAATACCTTGTTCAACTAAATATATAAATTGGTTTGGCTTTATAAATATTCCTTTATTATCTTTGATGGCTTATTTAAGTTTGTTTATACTTCTTTTAAAATGTAGAAAATAGAAAAATATTTAAGGAGAAAAATGAAAAATAGAAATCTTATTTTAATTACAATTACAGTTTTAATAGCCTTATTTGTAGGTGCTGCTTATATTTATAAAAATAATCAAACTCAAAAATTAATTGCTTTAGCAAAAGAAAAAGCTATACTTTTTGAAAGACCATACTCTTTTGTTCTTGGAAATAAAGATGCAAAAGTACAATTGGTTGAGTTTTTTGACCCAGCTTGTGAAACTTGTGCTTTGTTTCATCCTTATGTTAAAGAGATTATGAAAAAATATGATGGTGAAATAAAATTAGTGTTAAGATACGCACCATTTCATCAAAATTCAAATCATGCTGTTAAAATGTTAGAGGGAGCAAGGGCTCAAGGTAAATTTATGGAAACTTTAGAGTTTATGTTTGATACACAAAAATATTGGGTACAACATCATACTGTTAAGCCAGAAATTTTATGGCAGCTTTTAGGAAATATTAAAGATCTAGATATGAATGAAATGGCTAAATTTTTAAAAGATCCTAAAAATGATGAAATTATAATTCAAGATTTAAAAGATGCCAAGACTTTAGGTGTAACAAAAACACCTGGATATATAGTAAATGGAAAGCCATTGCAAATATTTGGTTTGGATAATTTAATTGATTTAATAGAAAGTGAAAGAAGTAAAAAGTAAAATTTAACTTATTTATAGATTTTAAAGGATTTTATAATGTTTAATGAAAAAAAAGTAAAAGATTTAATTTTAGCATCTTTAGTTACAGATGCTTATTGTTTAGGAACACATTGGATATATGATGAAAATCAATTAAAAAATGCTCCTATAGATTTTAATAGTTTAAATAATCCTTTGGCTATGTGGCATAAAGGAAAAAGTGCTGGGGATTTTACTCATTATGGGGATCAAACATATTGGTTATATGAGTTTATTGAAGAGAATAAAGAAGAAGAGACTTACAAAAAATTTGATGCAAATGCTTTTTTGAATTTTTGGACAAATAAGTTGCCATCATACAATGGATATGTTGATGGAGCTACTAGAAATACATTAGAAAATATTAAAAATAATGTTTCTCCCAGTGGTTCTAGTTCTAGTGACTTATCTATTGTTGGAAGAATTGCTCCATTATTGTTAGTTAGTTCAAATGAACAAGAGTTTTTAGCAAATGTTGAAAATTTTGTTGTTTTAACTCACAATTCGCAACTTGCTAAAACTGCTTCAAGATTTTTTGCCAAAGTAATCCTTGATAGATTTAAAGGTTTAGGGGTAATTGAAGCTATTGAAAAAAATAAAGAAAGTTCTGATTCTCAAATTCAAGGTTTTGTGAATCAAGGATTAGCATCTAAAAACAAAGTTACTTTTGATGCAATTAGAGAATTTGGTCCTGCTTGTGATATTTCAGGAGGATTTGCTGGTGTTATTCATTTGCTATGTAAATATGATAACCTTAAGGATATGTTAATATCAAACGCAAAAGCCGGTGGAGATTCTAGTGCAAGGGCAATGATAACTTCAATTATTTTTATGATTGACAAGCCTATGTCTCAAATACCAAGTTCTTGGTTAAACATTAAAGTAAAAATTTAAAAATGGAATTAAAATGATCAAAAATAGATTAACTAGGTTTTTTTCTCAGAAATTATATATTGAATTAAGTATTGCGTTTGCATTATTTTTTATAGCTCTTTTATTAGATATGTTAATGGATTTTATTATTTATATGCTTTATTTTATAATTTTCCTAGAAATTGTTAGAGCTGTTGTAAACTATATAAGAGAACAAAGAGTTGTTATGTCTTTGCTTGTAGATGCTTTTATAATTTTGGCTTTAAGAGAATTTATTGTTAATGTTGTAAAAGTGAATCAAGAAGAACTTAGTACTATCGAACAGATATTTTCAAATGCAACGAATTTTAATATTTTTATTCTTTCAGGGGTAATTATATTTTTATTTATTGTTAGATATTTTGCCGTTAAAACTTCACAAAGATATATTTTTGGGAAAAGAGAAGGTTCTGATTAAAAAAGAGAAGTTTAATACTTCTCCTTTTTTTTAGTTTAATATATCAAGATATCTTGATATATTAATATTTATTTTGATATAGTTTCAAAATATTGGAGAAATTATGGATATATTTTTAAAAACGATTGGTTCAATAAATGATGAAACAAGACTTAGAATACTAAATTTTATTGATGTTAATGGTGAAGTTTGTGTGTGTGATATTGAAAACTCATTTGATATGATTCAATCAAGAATATCAAGACACTTAAAAATATTAAAAGAAGCTGGCTTTTTGAAAGTTGATAGAAGAGGGCGATGGGCTTATTATAGTATAAGAACTCCCCTTGATGAATTTAGACAATCAATTTTAAAAGAGATAAGCTATTTAAATATGAATGTTCCAAAATTAGTTAAAGGTTGCAATTTATGATTATTGCTAGTTTAGTATTTTTAATAACACTTATTTTTGTAATATGGCAGCCAAAGGGCTTGCAAATAGGAACAACTGCAATTATTGGAGCTATTATTTCACTTATCATTGGAACAGTTAGTTTTTCTGATGTATTGATAGTAACAGATATTGTTTGGGATGCAACTTTAGCATTTATTGGGATTATTATTTTATCTATGGTTTTAGATGAAATTGGATTTTTTGAGTGGTGTGCTATTAAAATGGCGAAGCTTTCAAAGGGAAATGGCCACTTGATGTTTGTCTATGCACTTATTTTAGGTTCATTTGTATCAGCACTTTTTGCAAATGATGGAGCAGCACTAATTTTAACTCCAATTTTACTAGCTAAAATGAGGATTTTAAAATTAAATGCAAAGACTATTTTAGCCTTTTTACTTGCAGGTGGATTTATAAGTGATAGTGCATCGTTGCCTTTTGTATTTTCAAACCTTACAAATATAGTTACAGCTAATTATTTTGATATTGGGTTTATGCAGTATTTATCAAATATGTTTATTCCTTATGTTGTAAGTACTTTTGTATCAATTGTGGTTTTATGGTTATTTTTACGAAAAGATATTCCAAGTACAGTTGATATTAATTTGTTGAAAAATCCTGATGAGGTTTTAAAAAACAAAACACTGTTTAAATTTTCATGGGTATTTTTAGCTTTACTTTTAGTTGGATATTTTGTGGGTGATAATTATGATTTACCTGTTTCAGTATTCGCTTTAGGAGGTGGTTTAATTTTCTTAGCAATTGCAAGTTACACAAAAAGTGCTAAAGCTTGGCTAACTATTAAAACAGCACCTTGGCAGGTAGTTTGGTTTAGTATTGGATTATATATAGTTGTTTATGGTTTGAAAAACGCTGGATTAACTGATTATTTATCTGTTGTATTAAATGATTTAGTTCAAAGGGGTGATGCAATTGCTGTTATTGGAACTGGATTTATAAGTG
>JALRJW010000006.1 GCA_023268955.1 Aliarcobacter sp.
AGAAATTTCAGACGTTGCAAATGCTGTTTTAGATGGAACGGATGTTGTTATGCTTTCAGAAGAGAGTGCTGTTGGTGAAGATCCTGAAAATGTAGTAAATACTATGAGTAATATTATTTCAAAAACAGAGGATATTTATAACTATCAAAAACAAGATAAATTTGAATTTACAGATAACTTTGATGTTATTCAATCTTCAGTTACAAAACTTGCAGATGATATTAAAGCAAAAGGAATTCTAGCTTTAACAAGTTCTGGAAAATCAGCAATAAAAATGTCAAGATATAGACCAAAAACTCCGATTTTTGCCTTTACTCATAAGAAAAAAGTATTAAATGGATTAACTGCAATTTGGGGAGTTGAACCTGTTGATACAATCAAAGAATCACAAGCTTCAAAAATGTTCCAAAAAATGCTTGTAAAATTAGATGAAAAGAATCTTTTAGATAAAAACGCAACTTATATTGCTACAGTTGGTTATCCTGTTGGAATGCCTGGTAGTACAAATACAATTAAGATTTTAACACCTGCAGAGATTAAATATTATCTTGATTATAAAACAAAAAAATAATAAGTTTTTACATCTAGTTTCTTGATTTCACTAGAATTTTTTAAAGTGTCATAATCACTTTGAGTTTTTATTTGAGCTTCTTTTTCTTGCATCATTACTTCTAAAATTGAATCATAAACTTTTAAATCTTCATTTATAATAGAGATTTTTTCTTCAATCATAGAGACTTTTTCAAAGGCACTTTTATAAGTTGCAGTTTCATCTGAGATTTTATTTTTTAAACTAAGTTTTGATTTTAGGTATTCAATTTTATTGCTTTGAATATCATTGAAAGTCCTGATATCAAGTGGCATAGAAACATATAAACCATAGTTTGTAGTATTTGGACTTGTTATTACTTTATCTGAATTGTGAATATTTGCATGAGTGTAATAAGCACTAAATGTAGGTAAATATTTTGCAATAGTCATATTTTTAAAATTGTAGTTTTTTTCAATCAAAGACTGAGCCTTTAAAATCTCAAAGTTATCTTTTAAATACTCTTCTTGAGAAAAAAGTTTAAATTTTGGCAATTCTAATTCAGTATATTTTTTTGATGAAAGATTATCAAAACTATTTTCTAGTTGTTTTTTTTGATATTTTAAATCAGCTAAAGAAATCTTTGTATCATTTAATGTAAGAAGGGCATTATCTAAGTATGAACTATCTAAAAATCCATTTAAAACTTGCTCTTTTTTTCTTTGAACATCAATTTGTGCATTTTTAACTAAAAGCTCTGATTTTTGGATGTTTAGATTTATTTTATGAATATTAAACAATAAATTTAAAGCTGTTTTGATAAGCTCTTTTTTTTGCTGGTCAATATCTAAATTAGCATAATCAAAACTAGAATTAGCGTATTTTATAGCTTGATAAATTCCACCACTTTTGAAAATTGGTTGGTCTACACTGATAGATGTAGTTTCAAATTCATCATCACTTCCATACTCTTTTTTATATTTAAAGATAATTGGATTAATCCAATCTTTTTTTAGTTTTGAACTATCCTCAATTGCTTGTTCTTTTTGCAAATTAAAAATCTCAACTCTGTTATCTTGTAAGATTTTTTCATCAAAATATTCATTAGCAAGTAAACAATTACTTGCTAACAAACCAGCGATTAAGAACTTTTTGTTTATTTTTGTTTTAGGCATTTTTAACTTTGTTAAGGGCATTTTGCAACCTTTTGAATCCTTCTTTAATTTCATCTTTTGAAATTGTTAATGGTGGCAACATTCTTAAAGTATTTCTTCCAGCTTTTAAAACTAAAAGACCTTCATTGAATGATTCTTTTATAATACTTGCTAAAGTGTCAGCATCTTTTACTCTTAGACCTCTCATAAGTCCTAGTCCAACGCTTCCTGTAAATAATTCTTGATTTGCTTCATAAACTTTTTTTAATTCATCTGTAAAAAAGATTATAGTTTCATCTAAAGCACCACTATTTTTATACTCATCTAAAATTGTTAATACTTCTAAAGCAGCAGCTGTACATAGATAATTCCCACCAAAAGTAGAACCATGATCTCCAACACTAAATAAATCTTTATGTGTAGTAATAACAGCACCAATAGGAACGCTACCACCTAAACCTTTAGCCATAGTGATAATATCAGGTTCAATTTCATAAACTTGAGTAGCTAAAAATTCACCCGTTCTAAAAGTTCCTGATTGAACTTCATCAATGATTAATAAGATATTGTTTTCTTTTAAGAATTTTGCCAATTCTTGAACTGCTTTTTTATCTAAAGGCTTAACACCACCTTCACCTTGAACAAGTTCAATCATAACAGCAACTGTTTCATCATCAATGCTATTGTAAACATCTTCAATTGCACTATTAAATGAAAAACCATCTGGATATGGAGCAAAATTTGGTGTATGCATAGAAGCTTGACCTGTTGCTTTTACTGTTGAAATAGTTCTACCGTGAAATGAATTTTCTAAAGTGATAACTTTGTATCTTTTGTTTTCAAATTTAGTTTGACCATATTTTCTAGCTAATTTAATTGCACCTTCATTTGCTTCAGCACCTGAATTAGAAAAGAAAGTTGCCACATCTTTTCCATATAATTTTGCAATTTTTTCCCCTAGTTTAGCTTGCGGTTCAATGGCATATAAATTTGAAATATGCATAATAGAATTAGCTTGATTGCAAATAACATCAGCTACTCTTTTATTACCATGACCAACAGAAACAACTCCTATTCCTGAAGTGAAATCAATGTAATCTTTTTGATTTTCATCAAAAAGTGTAGCATTTATTCCCTTCTTGAAATTTACGTAGTTTCTAGCATATGTTTGCATTACATATTGTTTGTCTAGTTGTTCTAGCATTTAAGTTTCCTATATTTCTTCATTTTATTTGAATTATATCTAAAAAATTTAAACTAATTGTTAATGTAAATTTATATTTTTCATATCTTTTTTCTGTAATTTTTTTATTCGCTTTTTGATATAATCCAAACTAAAATTCAAAGGAAAATAATGCAGCATTTAATTAGAACAGCAGATTTTACAACAGAAGAAATTTTAGAACTTTTTGAAGAGGCAAAGTCTTATAAAGATAATCAATCAAGAGAGACTTTAAAAGGTAAAATAGTAGTTACTTTATTTTTTGAAAACTCAACTAGAACAAGAAGTGCATTTGAAATTGCTGCTAAAAGATTAGGTGCAGAGGTTGTATCACTCGATGTTGGAACAAGTTCAACAAGCAAAGGTGAAACTATTTTTGATACAGTTGCAAACATAAATGCAATGAAACCTGATGCAATTATTATGAGACACTCAGATTGTGGATTACCAGGTACTTTAGTTGAACATGTTGATTGTCCAATTATTAATGCAGGTGATGGTAAACACGCTCACCCAACTCAAGCACTTTTAGATTTATATACTATTATGGATCATTTTGATGGAAATGTTAAAGGTAAAAAAGTAGCAATCGTTGGAGATGTAAGAACTTCAAGAGTTGCTGGTTCAAATAGAAGATTATTACCAAGATTTGGTA
>JALRJW010000051.1 GCA_023268955.1 Aliarcobacter sp.
TGCTGTCTTTTAAAATATTATCTTTGATTGATATAGCATTTTGTAGATTTTTATTATTATGCTCATTGCACTTTAATATTTTTTTTCTTTTTGAATGTTTTGCTGATGGTTCTCTATATGTAAAGTAATAAGTAATTCCATTTTTGTTTTCAACATATGAAAAACCTTTTACTTCTGTTTTAATAAGTTTCATAAGTATAACTCCTAATAAGAAATTATACTTTTTTATTGATAAAAATATACTACATTGATTTTAAAAATATACTACATTCTCTTTTTTTAGTTTTTTATTGAAGTTTTATTTTAATACTTTAATTTTATGAATTATATCTCTAAAACAAGAGAAATAGGACAATGGTCACTTCCAAAAACTTCACTCATGATATAAGCATCTCTAATATTTTCTTTTAAATCACTTGACACAAAAAAATAATCAATTCTCCAGCCAACATTATTAGCTCTTGCATTTGCTCTATATGACCACCACGAATAATGGTCTTTTTCATCACCATTTATCAGTCTAAATGTATCAATATATCCATGGTCTAAATACTTTGTAATCCAGTCCCTCTCCATTGGTAAAAATCCAGATACATCCTCGTTTGCTTTTGGTCGTGCTAAATCAATTTCAGTGTGAGCTGTATTTACATCTCCACAAACTATGATTGATTTTCCTTGTTTTTTTAGATTTTCAGTGTATTCTAAAAATCTATCATAAAACTCCATTTTATAAACAAGTCTCTCTTCTTTTGATTGACCATTTGGGAAATAAACATTAAAGTATGCAATATCTTTATTTCCTAAAGTAAAATGAACTTCGTTTATTCTTCCTTCATCTAAAACATCAACTTCAGGACAATTTCCTTGGAAAGTTAATTCAATATCTGTAAAAAGTGCTGTTCCACTTCTACCTTTTATTTTTGATTCAGATGCAACTACATTTGCGTAGTTTTTTTCAAATATTGTCTCAGGAATTTGAGTTTTCATTGATTTTGTTTCTTGAACACCTAAAATATGAATATCATGTTCATCAACCCATTTTAAAGCATCTTTTTTATCAACGGCTCTAATTCCATTTACATTCCATGAAATAAATTTATATTTACTCATTTATCTTTGCTTCCTTTTTTTCTTCTTTTTCTTTGTTTTTTTCAATTAGTTCTTTAACTTCTGGTTTAACAGGTTCTTTTGGTTTGTTTAGTTTAATGTTTGAAAAATTATTTAAACCATTAAAGTTATTCATTTTCATTTGATTTGGAACAAGTTTTTGTTCTTTTCCACCATGCATATCAATATTGCCCATATTATTTCCACCATAAGTGTAGTTTGCTAACATAGCTGTTGTAAATAATGTTAAAAATAAAATAGTTTTTTTCATTTACAAAAATTCCCTTTTTATAAATTTTGAACACAAATTCTAGCTATTTTTTGAAAAATTAGGCTTAATTTAGGTATTTTACATTTACTTTTTACACAAGGTTTTTATATGACAGAATTAATGCTAGGACTTTTAACGTTTTTTACTTCAACTGTTGCAGGAGTAGTTGGAATAGGTGGAGGAATGATGTTAATTGCTATTTTACCTTCATTTTTACCTTTAAATGCTTTAATACCTGTTCACGGTCTAACACAAATGTCTAGTAACTTTTCTAGAGCCGTTTTTGGATATAAAGATGTTCAATATGCTGTAATACCTAAGTTTTTATTAGGTTCTGTAGTTGGTATTGGAATTTTTGCTGCGATTATTAATTTTATATCATTAGAGTATGTTCCTTTGTTTATTGGGGCTTATATTTTACTTTCTTTGTGGTCTGCAAAATTTAATGAGAAAATTAAGAAATTTGAAAACTACTATATAATTGGTTTTTTCCAAACAGGATTATCTATCGTTGTTGGAGCAACAGGACCTTTAACAATGACACTTTTACTTAAAGATTATGGTGATAAAGATAAAGTTGTTGCAACGGGTGCAGCACTAATGAGTATTACTCATATTTTAAAAGTTTTTGTTTTCATGTATTTTGGATTTGTATTTTTTGATTATATTGGAATTATTGTAGCAATGATTATTGGTGCAGTTGCAGGAAGTTGGGCTGGAACAAAACTAAGAGATAAAATTGATGGTAAAAAATTCACTATGATTTTAAAGGTTTTATTATCAGCCTTAGCTATTAAATTAATTGTAGGATTATTTATTTAAAACTACTTTTTAATAAAACTCTTTTATAAGTTTCAATAGAATGTTAGTGAAACAATTTTGAAACTTATATTTGGGATTTTTATGTCAAACAAAAATAAAAAATACACTCTTTTAGATATCCAAAATCTATTTTCTAAAATCCCTATTATTTTTATTATGACTTTAGCAGTTGTTATTGTTTTGATTTCTTTTTTTATTTTAGAAACTAAAAAAAAGAATGAAATTAGTTTAGTTAATCAAAAAAACAGTCTAGCCTTTGATTTTAAAAGAAAAGAGAATCTCAATAATTTTTTAAAAATAATCGAAGAAAAGAAAAATGAAGATTTTTTAAAAGAAGAGTTGGTTTTAAAACAAGCTACAAACAATGCCTTAGGATATTTATCTTCAAATAGATTTGATAAAAATGTGAGATTTGAAGAGTATTTATATAAATTAGAGAACAAACTTGCGATAAATTATTTGATTTTTGACGAAGATTATGAAGTTTTATATGGAGCTGATTCTTTAGCTTATTTAAGTACTTTAATTTTTGACACTTCAAAAATTGATTTTAGAAATATAGTATTGCAATATATTTTTTCCCAAGGTAAAAATAACCTTCAATATTGGAAAGATGATATAAATAGCACAATAAGATTAAGTTTCTTTGATACTTTAGTGATTGATTCTAAAACTTACTATATTGGATCTTTTTCTACTGTTAATTCAATTAAAAAAATTACAACCAAAGCTATTTTAGAGAGTTTAAATTCAAACTCTTATGATGTTTGGTTTTATGATTTAAGTCATAAAAACAGTTTTAATTACAACTCAAATAAAAAGTTTTTATATAATCACAAAGTTAATCTTGAAAAATATCAACCATACTATTTATTTGAAAAATATAATTTTGCAATAGCTAGTATAAATTATGAAAATATTCAAAATAGCTCTGAGATAAATAGTATAGATAAGCATTACAATAAACTTATCTTTCAAATATTTACAATAATACTAATAGTAACTACTGTATTGATTTTGTTTACCTATGTTTTTACTAACTTTATTAAAAATATCATAAATGAATACAATGATGATTTACAAAATAAAACTTTGTCTTTGGAGCATTTAAAAAATAGATTTGAGTTGGCGATTATTGCTACAAATGATGGATTATGGGATATAGATTTTAAAACAAATAAAATATATTTTTCTTCAAAATGGCTAGAAATGTTTGGTTATAAAGATGATGAAATAAAAACTTTTGCTGATTGGTTTGCATTAATACATAATGAAGATAAGAAAAATGTCGATAGTTTTTTTCAAGAAATATTATCTTTAAACAAAGATACATTTATTTGTGAATATAGATTAAAAACAAAAAATGAAGGTTTTAAGTGGGTGCTTGGAAGAGGTAAATCTTTTAAAGACTCAGATGGTTTACTTGATAGAATGCTTATGATGTCAATGGATATTGATAAAAACAAAAAAATGAAAAAAGAGCTTTTAGATGTTGAGTATTTAGTTGAAGATGGAAAAATTGTAATTTTTAAAATTAAAAATGATGAAAATTTAACTTTTACTTATGTCTCAAACAGCATCAAAAATTTTGGTTATACAAAAACAGAACTCGAAAACAATAAAATCAGTTTTTACAAGTTGTTGCATGAAGATGACCTTGATATGTTTAAAGCAGCCATAAACGCCTCTTTGAATAAAGATTTATCTAATTTTAGTTTAACTTGCAGAATTTTTGATAACGCTGATAGATTTAAGTGGGTTAATTTTAGGGTAATACTTTTGAAAAATCATTCAGGAACTGTTTCATCTTTTTATGGTTATTTCAATGACATTACAAATATTAAATTAAGTCAAGAGGAATTAAAACAAAAAGTTGATGATGAGGTATATAAAAATAGACAAAAAGATAAAATCTTAATTCAACAAAGCAAGTTAGCTGCCATGGGAGAGATGTTAGGAAATATAGCCCATCAATGGAGGCAACCTTTAAATAATGTAAGTTTGATATTGCAGTTTTTATTTGATGGATATAAATCAAATAATATTAGCCAAGAGATGCTTGAAAAATATATGGAAAAAGTTAATAAGCACATAGCTTTTTTAAGTGATACTATTGATGATTTTAAAGATTTTTATAAGCCATCAAAGACAAAAACAAAATTTGTAGTTAAAGATGCTATTGAGTCACTTTTATTTATGATAAAAAATCAATTTGAAAATGAAAATATAGTTATAAATCTAAATTGCGTTGAAGAAGAGATTTACAGTTATGAAAATGAACTAAAACAAGTTTTACTTAATATATTAAATAATGCAAAAGATGCTTTGGTATTAAAAAAACAGAGTGTTGATTTTGAAGCATTTATTAATCTAGATGTTTCAAAAACAAAAGATGGAATTAAAATAAGTATATTTAACAATGCAGATACTATTCCAACTGATATAATCGATAGGATTTTTGAGCCATATTTCACTACAAAATTTGAAAATCAAGGAACAGGAATAGGTTTATATATGACAAAATCAATAATAGAGTCAAATATGAATGGGAAAATTGAAGTGCAAAATTTAGATGATGGGGTTTGTTTTACAATATTTTTAAAAAATGAGGATATTTTATGAGTGATTTAACAACAAGAGTATTATTAGTTGAAGATGAAGAAGATGCAAGGGAAATATTAGGTTTTTATTTAGAAACAATTTTTGATGAGGTAAATATAGCTTGTGATGGTCAAATTGGTTTTGATTTATATAAAGATAATTATGAAAAAAACAGACCCTTTGATTTAGTTTTAACAGATATAAAAATGCCTAACAAAGATGGTTTAACAATGATTGAAGAAATCACAGCATTAAATGATGAACAAAAATTTGTAATAGTTTCTGCTTATAAAGATGAAGAGTATTTATTTAAATCAATTAACTTAAATGTTTTAGGATATTTTGTAAAACCCTTAGAAGTTAAAAATATAATGGAAATTCTTAAAAAGATTAAAAACAAAGTTTTAAGTGAAAAAGAGAATATGCCTATAAATAAAGAGATATTAAACATCAATAAAACTTTTTC
>JALRJW010000134.1 GCA_023268955.1 Aliarcobacter sp.
GCCCAATGAAATTATTGGCAAGAAAATTAGTTTATTTATTTGTAATGTTATTTATAATTAGCTTAATATCTTTTATTGCAATAAATGCTGCACCTAATTCTTTCTTTGCAAGTGGTGAATTAAATCCAAATATCACGCCAGAATCAATTGAACAGCTAAAAGCAATATATGGTTTAGACAAACCTTTATATATTCAATTTTTTTCTTGGTTTAGTGCAATTTTGCAATTAGATTTTGGTATTTCATTTGCAAGTGGAAGTATGGTAAAAGATGAAATTCTAAGTAGAATTCCAATTACACTTACAATAAATATAATTTCAATGTTTTTTATTTTTATCATTAGTCTATATCTTGGTATAAAATCAGCTTTAAACAAAAATAGTTTTTTTGATAGATTCACAGGTCAATTATCACTGTTGAGTTTTTCTATGCCTAGTTTTTATTTAGCTTTGATTTTAGTTTTAGTTTTTGCTGTAAACTTTGAGATTCTTCCAATTGCAGGACTTCATAGTGTTGCAGATGATGGAAGCATAGATTACTATTTAGATTTTGCATGGCACTTAATTTTACCAATATCAATAATGATTTTTGGTGGAATTGGTAGTTTGAGTTTATACATTAGAAGTTTAACTATTGAAATACTAAAAAGTGATTATATTTTCTTTGCAAGGGCTAGAGGACTTGATGATAAAAAAATTTTAAGATATTTTATTTTGCCAAATTTATATCCTCCAATTATAACTATGCTAGGGCTTTCTTTACCGGGAATCATTGGTGGATCTGTAATACTTGAAACAATCTTTTCAATTGATGGAATGGGATTATTATTTTTCCAAAGTGCTTTAAGTCATGATTATCCTGTGATTATGGGAATACTAATCATAGGTGCATTTTTAACATTAATTGGAAATATGATAGCTGATTTAGTATTATTAAAATTAAATCCAAATTATAAGGACTCATAGTTGCAAGTTTTAAAAACACTTGAAGAATTGCAAGAAGTTAGAAGAAGTATAACAGGAACAATTGGTTTTGTTCCAACAATGGGTGCTTTACACAACGGTCATATTTCACTTATTAAACAAGCAAGAAATGAAAATGATATAGTAATAGTATCTATTTTTGTAAATCCTACTCAATTTTTACCAGGGGAAGATTTAGACAAATATCCTCGAAAAGATGAAGCAGATAAAAAAATCTGTCAAATGTGCAAAGTTGATTATGTTTTCATGCCTGAAATTTCAACAATGTATGAAAATGAAGAAGTTTTAGTAAAAGCCCCTAATAAATCTTATGTTTTAGAGGGTAAAACAAGACCAGGGCATTTTGACGGAGTTTTACAAGTCGTTTTAAAACTATTTAATTTAACCCAACCTACAAATGCATATTTTGGTAAAAAAGATGCTCAACAGTTAAGTTTAATCCAACAAATGGTTAAAAACTTTTTCTTGCCAATCAATATTGTTCCTTGTGATATAGTTAGAGAAAGCGATGGTTTAGCGATGAGTAGCAGAAATGTATACTTAGACAACCAACAAAGAAAAGATGCACTTTTAATCTCAAAATCTCTTTATTTTGCTGCTTCACTTATAGGGAAACAAGAGTTCTCATGTGAAGCTATAAAACAAAAAATGCTTGAAACAATGAGTATATTAGATGTTGAGTATGTAGCTATAGTTGATAGAGAGTTTAATGAAATTCAAACTATTCAAAAAGGCAACACAATTATTTTAGTAGTTGCAAGACTTGGGCAAACAAGACTTTTAGATAATATTTGGCTTTAAGTAGCTAAATATGTTAAAATCACAAAAAAATATTTAAGGTAAAAACTTATTAATGAAATTTTCAACTCAAAAACCAAATAAAAAACTTCACTTAGTATCTTTAGGTTGTACAAAAAACCTAGTAGATTCTGAAATCATGCTTGGAAAATTAAGTGAATATGAACTTACAGATGATGGTGCTGATGCTGATGTTATTATTGTAAATACTTGTGGATTTATCGATAGTGCTAAGCAAGAGAGTTTAAATACTATTTTTAATCTACATGACCAAAGAAAAAGTGATTCTGTTTTAGTTATGTCAGGATGCTTAAGTCAAAGATATCAAGATGAGCTTCAAAAAGATTTACCTGAAGTTGATATTTTCACAGGTGTTGGTGATTATGACAAAATTGATGAAATGGTAAAAAGTAAACAATCTAAATTTACAAATGAAGTATTTTTAGCAAGTGAAACAAATGACAGAGTAATCACAGGTTCATCTTATCATGCTTACGTAAAATTAAGTGAAGGATGTAATCAAACTTGCTCATTTTGCGCTATTCCATCATTTAAAGGAAAACTTCACTCAAGAACTCTAGAATCACTTGTAAAAGAAGTAAAATCACTTGTATCTAAAGGCTATAAAGATATTACATTTATTTCTCAAGATTCATCATCATTTTTAAGGGACCAAGGAATCAATGATGGTTTAGAAAAGTTAGTTGAAGAGATTGAAAATGTTGAAGGTATAAAAACTGCTAGAATTTTATACTTATATCCATCAACTACTACTTTAAGTTTAATTGACAAAATCGCTGATTCAAAAGTGTTTGTAAACTATTTTGATATGCCTTTACAACATATTTCAAAAAATATGTTAAAGGTTATGAAAAGAGGTAAACAGTTTGAAAGACTTCATGAATTAATGTCATATATGAAATCAAAACCAAACTCTTTTGTAAGAACTACATTTATAGCAGGACACCCTGGTGAAACTGTTGAAGATTTTGAAGAGTTATGTAAATATGTAGAAAACTTCGGATTTGATAGAGCAAATGTATTTTCATATTCTGATGAAGAAGGAACAACAGCTTTTGAAATGGAAAATAAAATTGAGCAAGAAACAATTGATGAAAGAGCTGAAATATTAGGTGAAGTTATTGCTGCAACCACTCAAAAATCTCTAGAATCAGAAGTTGGAAAAACTTTTGAAGTTTATGTTGATGGTGAAAGTGACGAGCATGAATATTTACTAAGTGCTAGAAAAACTGTTTGGGCACCAGATATTGATGGTGAAATTTATATCAACGACAATGAGTTAGGAGAAGATTCTCAAATCAAATTTGGGGAAATTTATACTGTTAAAGTAACTGAACTTGTTGGTGATAAACTTTTAGCAACAGTGATAAAATAATACTTTTAAAAATGCAATTAGATTTTAGTGAAATTAAAAATACAAAAAATCTTCTTGCATTTTCTGCAGGCGTAGACTCAACAGCCCTATTCTTTTTTCTTTTAGAAAATCACATCTCTTTTGATATTTCAATTGTAAATTATAATCTTAGACCTCAATCTAAAGATGAAGTTGATTATGCAAAACAATTAGCTAAAGAATATAATAAAAAAATCTTTCTAAAAGAAGTTTCATTTGAAACTGAACCATCTAATTTTGAAAAAAAAGCTAGGGATATTCGATATGATTTTTTTGATGAAATTATCAAAAAAAAATCTTATGAAACTTTAATTACAGCTCACCAATTAAATGATAAGCTAGAATGGTTCTTAATGCAACTAACAAAAGGTGCAGGATTATTTGAGTTGATTGGTTTTGAAAAGTGCATATTAAAAAATGAAATTTTATTTTACAAACCACTATTAGAAGTTTCAAAAGAAGAATTAAAAAACTATCTTGATAAAAATAGTATAAAATATTTTATAGACAATTCAAAAATGAATTTAACCCTATTCATTATCATTCAGGACATATTTCTGGTGTTGGATATTTGAAAGTACCAAAGTCTTTTGGATCGGTTAGTGATAACAAATCAACAAATGAAAAAGGGCATTTAGCTTTAATACACGGTTCCGTAAATTTATTTATTATAATTTAATAAATAATTGATAAAATACATCTTAGTTGTTATGTCA
>JALRJW010000150.1 GCA_023268955.1 Aliarcobacter sp.
TTTGTGGTCCTCCTCGGTTCCTTCATTGCCAATGATGTTCATCTCCTTGATTTTTTGCAATACTTAGACTGTTGTTTGCGTATTGTTCTGAAATTTGTGAAAGAACTTTAAGTTGTTCAATATTTAATTCACCATTTTCAAGTGGTATTCTAAGTCTAAAAAGGTCTGTGTTTTTGTTTTCATCTTCTAGTGAAACACCGTACCACTTTAACCTTTGCAAGTCACTATTTGATACTCTTTCTCCAAATACAGCATAGATGTATAAATTACTTAATACATCTAAACCATCTTTATCTTTTTTTATTTTTTCTATTTCAGTTAAACTATTTTTCATTGAACTTCCTTTGCTTTGAAACTTACGAAATTACCTTACAATTCCACTCAGGGTAGTTTTTTCTAATAAACTCGTTTAACTCAATTTCTGCTTGAGTGTAAACTCTTTTTTGCTCTTCAAGATGTGCAAATCCTTCAATAGATTCTACAATCATCCCTGCACCAACTGTTGAGTTTGTATATTTATCAATAATTATAAAACTACCTGTATATCTATTTTCATGGTATGGATCTACAGCTATTTCTCTATCTAAAGATATTGTACATTTTGCAATATCATTTAATTCTAACATATCAGCATTTATCTCTTCAAATGTATTGATGTTCTTTTTAAACTCAATTGAATTTATGGCACCATTTAACACAGATGTTGCTCTTTTGATTACATAATTTTGATTTAAAACTAATGGTTTTTCATCCATCCAAACTATCATTGCACCTAAGTGATTTGATACTTTTGGAATATCATCTGATTTTACAATCATATCTCCTCTTGAAATATCAATCTCATCTTCAAGTGTAATTGTTGTTGCCATTGGTGCAAATGCTGTTTGAATTGTTTCAACTGTTTCATCTTTTCCAATTGGTCTTAAATCTTTAATATCATTTGATACAATTGATTTAACCTTAGATGTTTTTCTTGAAGGTAACACTGTAATTTCATCACCTACTGAAATTGAACCACTAGCAATAGTCCCTGAAAAACCTCTAAAGTTTAAGTGAGGTCTAATTACATATTGAACTGGTAATCTAAATGATTGAGACTCTTTTTTATGAATAGGAGTTGTATCAAGTAACTCCATTAAAGGTGAACCTTCATACCAAGAACATTTAGGAGATACTGTTAAAATATTATCTCCATCAAGTGCCGAAATAGGAATAAACTCAATATTTAAATCTTCATTATGTGGAAGATATTCAATAATCTCATTATAATCACTTTTAATCTTTTCAAAAACATCTTCAGAAAAATCAACTAAATCCATTTTATTAATTGCAACGATTAGATTTTTAATACCTAATTGAGATGCAATATAAGAGTGTCTTTTAGTTTGAGTTAAAATTCCTTGTCTTGCATCAATTAAAATAATAGCAACATCAGCAGTACTAGCACCCGTTGCCATGTTTCTTGTATATTGTTCATGACCTGGTGTGTCTGCAATGATAAACTTTCTTTTATCAGTTGAAAAGAATCTATAAGCAACATCAATAGTAATACCTTGTTCTCTTTCACTTGCTAGTCCATCAACTAATAGTGCTAAATCAATTTTATCACCAGTGGTTCCAACTTTTTTAGAATCTTTTTCAATAGCCGCTGATTGATCTTCAAAAATCATTTTTGAATCATATAAAAGAATTATCTAATGAAAGACCTAAAGAACCTGTTGTTTTTATTAAACCTGATTCCTCAATAATAGCTA
>JALRJW010000161.1 GCA_023268955.1 Aliarcobacter sp.
TGTGACCTTCGGGTTATGAGCCCGACGAGCTACCTGGCTGCTCTATTCCGCGATAAATAAAGTGGAGCGGGAGACGAGACTCGAACTCGCGACAATCTGCTTGGAAGGCAGAAGCTCTAGCCAACTGAGCTACTCCCGCATAATCACTTTAAATGGATGGGGTAGCAGGATTCGAACCTGCGAATGACGGTACCAAAAACCGTTGCCTTACCACTTGGCGATACCCCAAAATTTAATAGGTCGAAATTATAATTAATTAATGTGAAAAAGTCAATATTTTTTAGATTAAATTTTGAAATTTTCGTTATAATTTGCTAAATAAAAAAATTTAAAAGAAGATTTAATATGAATGCAATACAAAGAGTAAAAGAAGCAATAGAAGAGATTCAAAAAGGTAATATGGTTATTATGCTTGATGATGAAGATAGAGAAAACGAAGGTGATTTAGTATATGCAGCTGCATTAAGTAGTGCACAAAAAGTAAACTTTATGGCAACACATGCAAAAGGTTTAATTTGTGTTGCGGTACCAGCTACAACTGCTAAAAGATTGGAATTAAATCCTATGGTTAATTCAAATACTTCATCATATGAAACAGCATTTACAGTTTCAGTTGATGCAGCTACTGCAGAAACGGGAATTAGTGCAGGGGAGAGAGACGATACTATTAAAATTTTAGCAAACCCTATTGCAAATGCTCAAGAATTAGTTAGACCAGGACATATTTTTCCACTTATAGCAAAAGATGGTGGAGTTTTAGTAAGAACAGGACATACAGAAGGAAGTGTTGATTTATGTAAATTAGCTGGACTTGCTGGTGAAGCAGTTATTTGTGAAATCATGAAAGAAGATGGAACAATGGCAAGAAGAGATGATTTAGATATTTTTGCCGAAAAACACAATATGAAGCAAGTTTACATTTCAGATTTAGTTGAATATAGATTATCTCATGAAAAACTTGTGGAGGAAATTTCATCAAAAGAATCTACATTTTTTAATACAAAAGTTGAACAAAAAGAGTTTAAAGATCATTTAGGAAATATTCATACTGTAATTTTATTTGGTGAATTAACTGAAGAAACACATGTTAAATTTCATACAATAGTTCCTGATATAAAATTATTTTTAAATGATGAAAAACTTCATTCAATGCTAAAGACTATAAACTTTTTACAATCAAAAGGTGGAGTTATAGTATTTTTAAGTGATGAAATCACAACAAATGACGCTAAAAAAGACTACGGAATAGGGGCTCAAATACTTAATTCATTAAATATTAGTAAAATTAAACTTATGACAAGTGGTGGAAAACATTCATTTGTTGGATTAAATGGATTTGGACTAGAAATTTTAGAAGAAATACAAATTGAGTGTTAATAAACACTCAATTTAGTTGATATAAAAATACTTACTACATAATTCCCGCAGCAGATTTAATCATTTCTAGAGTTCTTTGAGGAATTATCATCTCTTTTGATAACTCATTTTCATTAGCTTTATAAAATTTAGAAGAAAGAATTGTATTGATTTTATCTTCAAACTTTTGAACAACTGTTTCTTGATGATCTCTATCTTCAATATTTAAGAAATGCTTTGGATCTTGATTTGATACCCTTGCAAGCCTATATTTAAAAACAGATTCATTGTCAGAATCAACATTAAATAATGAACAAAAAGTATTATATACTTTGTCTAATTCAGAACTATATTTTTTATAGATTTCAAAAGAACTATCATTTAATAAAGTACTAAAAGTAGGGTAGTCTGTAAATAGTGCTTTTAATTCATCATCGTTTACTGAATCATTTTCAACGTCAAATTTTTTTGATAATAAATGCTTTGCACAGTAGTAAATAACTTCTTCGTTATTAGTTTTAATATCATTAAGAAAATCAGAAAGTTTCATTTTTATCTCCTATTTAAAAAGCTAAAGTAGCTATAGTTATTATAGCTACTTTTTTTGCTTATGTAGGAAATTATATCTTATAAAATTGGTCCTGCAGCTGTGAAATCATATTCACTTTCTAAAGTTAAGTATTTTTTAAAGTTAGCAATATACATTGAAGCTAATTTCTTTTTAGTTTCATCATAAGCTTCTTTATCATCCCATGTATTTCTAGGATTTAATACGTTTGTATCAACTCCATTTAAAGTTTTTGGAATTTCTAAATTAAAAATAGGTAGTGTTTCAAATTCTGAATTTTGAATAGAACCATCTAAAATACCATTAATACAAGCTCTAGTATTTTTAATACTCATTCTTTTACCAACACCATAAGGACCACCAGTCCATCCTGTATTTACTAGGTAAACATTTACATTGTGTTTGTCAATTTTTTGACCTAATAATTCAGCATAAATAGTTGGATTTAATGGTAAGAATGCTTCACCAAAACATGAACTAAATGTTGCAATTGGTTCAGTAATTCCTCTTTCAGTTCCTGCAACTTTTGCTGTATATCCACTTAAGAAGTAATACATAGCTTGTTGTTTGTTAAGTTTAGCAACAGGAGGTAATACACCAAATGCATCAGCACATAGGAAAATGATATTTTTTGGATGTCCACCCTTCATATCTGGAGTATGATTTGGAATATGGTCTAGTGGATAAGAAACTCTTGTATTTTCTGTTTTTGAACCATCTTTATAATCTACAACACCATTTTCATCAGCTACAACATTTTCTAAAATTGCACCTTTTTTAATAGCATTGAAAATTTCAGGTTCACTTTCACCATCAAGATTGATAACTTTAGCGTAACATCCACCTTCAAAGTTGAATACACCATTGTCATCCCAACCATGTTCATCATCACCAATTAAAGCTCTGTTAGGATCAGTTGATAATGTAGTTTTACCAGTTCCTGATAAACCAAAGAATAGAGCAGTATCTCCATCTTTTCCAATGTTTGCAGAACAATGCATTGGTAGTTTACCTTCTAAAGGAAGCCAGTAATTCATCATAGAGAATACACCTTTTTTCATCTCACCAGCGTACCATGTACCACCAATGATTGCAGTGTTTTGCTCTACATTAAATACAACATATACTTCTGAATGTAATCCATGACTTACATAAGACATGTCAACAGTTTTACAAGAATTGTAAATTGTAAATTCAGGTTTAAAGTTGTCTAACTCTTCTTGAGTTTCAGGAACAATAAACATGTTTTTAACAAAGTGTGCTTGCCAAGCCACTTCTGTAATAAATCTTACAGATTTTCTAGAATCTAAAGATGCACCACAATAAACATCAGTAACATATAAATCTTTATTACTTAATTGTTTTTTAGAATTTTTTAATAAATCCTCATAAACACTTGCAGATACTTTTTGATTTATATCTCCCCAAGCAATATATTTATTGCTTGGATCTTGGTTTACAAAGAATTTATCTTTTGGACTTCTTCCTGTAAATATTCCAGTATCAATCATCAACGCACCTGTTGATGATAATTTTGCACCTTCGTTTTCCACTGCATGTTTGATTAACGTGTCTACATCTAGATTTCTATAAACAGTTCCTACGTTTTCTAAACCTAAACTATCTTTAATTTCAGACATAATTTCTTTTTTCCTACTAATTTAATTTATTTGAATATTGATAATAATACTCCTGCTGCTACCGCAGAACCGATAACACCAGCCACATTTGGACCCATAGCATGCATCAATAAAATATTTGACTTATCATACTGTTGTCCTTCTTTACTTACAACTCTAGCTGCCATAGGAACGGCAGATACACCAGCTGCACCAATTAGAGGATTTATTTTAGCATCTTTTGCCATAAACATGTTCATTATCTTAGCCATGATAACTCCCATCGCTGTTCCAGCTGCAAATGCTAATAAACCAATTGCCATAATACCCATTGTTTCCGCAACTAAAAAAGACTCAGCTGCTAGTTTAGAACCAACACCTAATCCTAAGAAAATAGTTACGATATTAATTAATGCGTTTTGCATTGTATCAGAAAGTCTATCAACAACTCCTGATTCTTTAGCAAAATTTCCAAAACATAATGCACCAATTAATGGAGAAGCATCAGGTAAGATTAATAAAGCCAATACTAAAACAACAATAGGGAAGATAATTTTCTCTAATTTAGTTACCTTTCTAATAGAAGGCATTTTAATTCTTCTTTCCGCTTCTGTTGTTAAAGCTCTCATAATTGGAGGCTGAATAACAGGAACAAGTGCCATATATGAATATGCAGCAACGGCAATTGCTCCAAGTAATTCAGGTGCTAATGCAGACGCAATAAAAATTGATGTCGGACCATCAGCTCCACCGATAATAGAAATTGCTGCAGCTTGTTGTAATGTAAAATCAATACCTGGAATGTATTGAGATAAAACAACTGCACCAACTAATGAACCAAAAATACCAAACTGAGCAGCACCACCAAGTAGTGCCGTTTTAGGGTTCGCTAATAAAGGACCAAAGTCTGTCATAGCTCCAACACCCATAAAAATTAGTAAAGGGAAAAATTCATTAGCAATTCCCATATTATAAATAATTCCTAACATTCCATCAGGTCCTGCGATATTTGCTACAGGAATATTTGCTAATAATCCACCAAAACCAATAGGAATTAGTAGTAAAGGTTCAAAACCTTTTTTAATAGCAAGATAAAATAATAAGAAACAAATAATAATCATAATAACTCTACCACCACTTTGTGCAAATAGAGTCATCTCTTCACCATGAGGACCTTTAACTCCTGCATGTGGTTCAATTAACGCTTTTAAACCTGTTGTATCATAAAAAGATGCAACTAATTCACCCATTGTTTTAGAATGGTATTCTTGTGGTTCACCTGAAGTAATTGGTGCCGTTGACGCATTAGCTGAAAAACTGAAAACAGTAGCTAACAATAATAAAATTGAAATAAAACTTTTTTTCATCTGTTAAAACTCCGAATAACCAATTAGCCAATAGTAGCTAATGGTTGTCCTTCTTCTACAGATTGATTTTGTGAAACTAAAATAGAAGTGATTGTTCCTGCTTCTGGTGCATTAATATCAATTTCCATTTTCATAGCTTCTAAAATCATGATTGGTTGGTCTTTTTCAACCACATCACCTTCTTTTACTAAAATTTTCCAAACGTTACCATTTACAGCAGCTTCAACTTCAACTCCACCAGCACTTGGAGTTGCTGTTACACCTGCAGTTGCAGGAGCAGCATCAGCAGCAACTGGAGTTATTTTAATATCAGCATTTCCTTCTGCAACAGTTACATTAAATTTTTGTCCGTCAACTACAACAGTATAATTTCCAGTAGAGTTACCCATAGTTTTATCCCCTTTTACTTCATCACTATTTTTTCTAACATTTAAAGGTGATTCACCTTTTAAGAATGCAATACCTTTTTCATCACAAGCAGCTGCAATAAAGATATTTTCTTCAGAAGCTTCAATTCCTTCTTTTTCTAATCTTTCTTTCCAAACAGAGATTTTCTTTTTATCATCTCTGTCCGCAATATCCAATGGATTTTCAGTTGTTGGTTCTAATTTTAATTTTTCAGCAGCTAATGCTACGATTTCTGGATCTGGTGAAACAGGAGTTTTACCAAAATATCCTAAAACCATTCTTCCATATCCAGGAGCAATTTGTTTCCATGGTCCAAACATAACATTTGCGTATGCTTGTTGCCAGTAAAATTGAGAAACAGGAGTTACAGATGTACCATATCCACCTTTTTCAACAACTTCTTGCATAGCTTTAATAACTTGTGGGAATTTCTCTAAAGTTCCACTATCTCTCATCATTTGAGTGTTAGCTGTTAAAGCTCCACCTGGCATTGGTGAGAAAGGGATTAAAGGAGAAACTTGAGTAGCTTCTGGTGGCATGAAGTAATCACTTAAACAGTCATTTAATACTTCTTCATACTTTAAGATTTTTTCAGTAGTTAAACCACCTAAATCAAAGTTTTTACCTTTAACAGCGTGAAGCATTGTTAAGATATCTGGTTGTGAAGTACCACCTGAAACAGGAGAGGCAGCTAAGTCAATACCATCAGCACCAGCTTCTAGAGCAGCTAAATATCCAGATACAGATACACCTGCTGTTTCATGAGTATGTAGTCTAATATGCATATCTTCACCAACTAATCTTCTAGCCATTTGGATAGTTTCATAAACTTTTTGAGGTGAAGAAGTTCCTGATGCATCTTTGAAACATAAAGAATCAAAAGGTAAACCAGAATCTAAAATATTTCTTAATGTTTTTTCATAAAAAGGAACATCATGAGCCCCTGTACATCCAGGAGGTAAATCCATTAATGTAACAACTACTTCATGGTTTAATCCATATTTTTTGATACATTCTGCTGAATATTCTAGATTTTGTACGTCGTTAAGTGCGTCGAAGTTTCTGATTGTTGTAGTTCCATGTTTTGCAAACATTTTAGCGTGTAGGTCAATTAGTTCTCTTGAACCAGTGTCTAGCATAACGGTGTTAATACCTCTAGCTAGGGTTTGTAGATTTGCGTCTGGTCCGACTATTTCCCTAAACCTATCCATCATCTCAAAAGCATTTTCTTGAAGATAGAAGAATAAAGATTGGAATCTTGCACCACCACCAAACTCAAAATGGGTGATACCGGCTTCTTTTGCAGCTTCTACAGCTGGAAAGAAATCATCCATAAGAACTCTTCCTCCAAAGACAGACTGAAATCCATCCCTAAAGGTTGTATCCATGACATCAATATATTTTTTAGCCATAATATTAACCTTTTACGTTGTTATGATGTTGAATTGCAGCTGAGATAGCAGCTATTTTTGCAGATTGATTTGCAGCAGGACCTTTGTTAGACATAGGTTTAGTTTGAACAGAATTTTCCTTTTTTTCAGGAAAAAGCTTTGGTAATAAATTACCTTGAATCTTTAAAATTACAATCATAATTGCAAGGAAGCCAAAAACAACTCCCATACCTAAGATCATAAACTTTATTGCTTCAATAATTAAATTTGGTTCCATAATACTCTCCGTGTTTACCACTTGAATTATTGACGTAATAATATTAAAAAATTGCTTTATAAATATTTAGTAAATATATAATTTTTTTATAAATTTAGAAATTCGTTTAAATTATAATAATTTATCACCAATTACGAATAAATAGTTATCTATTGTGTTAATAAACTTTAAAAATTGTGATTTAGTTTTTGTTATTTTTTTAATCATTTTTTTTTCCTTATTTATTTTATATATCAAATTCTAATATTTTTTCAAAAAAGTATTGAAAAATATTTCATTTTGTAATATAATTATTAAAATATATGAAAAAAGGAATGTTTTTATGTTAATTGTTAGTGAAATTATTGAAAAAATAAAAGATATTCTGAGTTCAGATGGTCAAAATGGAAAGGTTTTTGATAAAGATGTTGCAAATAGTTTAGAAATTACTCAAGCAAATTTTGCAACCATGAAAAATAGAGGAAAAATTCCCTATGAAAACATTCTTACATTTTGCGCTAAGAAAAAGATATCTATAAATTGGCTTTTATTTAATCAAGACCCTGGGTCTTTAGTTGATACAACAGATAAATATTGGATTAAATATTTTCCTAGTGTTAGTGTTAGTGCAGGTGGTGGTGCTTTTGAAAATGAAGATGATTATGAGGCTTTAGATGTTCCTCCTTATTTTATAAACATGTTAGGTGGGGCTGAAAATTTAAAAAATATCGATGCTATAAATGTAACTGGTGATTCTATGGAGCCGACTTTGAATAATAGTAATATAGTTTTTTTAGATAAAAGTAAAACTAATTTATCTAGAGAAGGTATTTATGCTTTCACTACTAATCATGGTTTATTCGTAAAAAGAATTCAAAAAAGAGTTGATGGAAAACTTGATATTATTTCAGATAACAAAGACTATCCCTTGCAAATATTGCCTTCAAGTGAAGTTAATATTTTAGGAAAAGTGGTAGGTTCTTTTGGTAGAGTATACTAAATAATTGTACTAAAAAAGAGTTAATTCTTTTTTAGTATCTTCTAGTTCTCTTATAATATTATTATAAGAGTATCCTATAATATAACATGCATTGAAATCACTTTTTTCTAAAATAACTTTCAAATCTTTTATATTTTTCATTTGTATTATTGAGTTTGATAGTAATGAATTATCATTTTTTGATAAATATATACTCTTTCCATATGAAAAATGTTTGTTTAAAAATTTTATTTCATTTGAATTGATTTCTTCATTCTCAATTTGACATATAATAAATTTCTCACTTTTGCCATGTTCTGCTATTTTAAGTTTTTTATCAATAAAAATAGGTTTAAAATAATCTGAGTTTTTGATTTTATTGAAATCAAATTCATCTTTTAAAAATGAATAAACATCTAAAAATGAATTAATATATAGCTTAGGTACTCTTATTCTTTGAAAATAATTGTCATTAAAGGTAAAAGAGGTCTCAAACATAGAATGTTCTATAAAATTTTCAAAGATATGTATTTTATTAAAAACTTGATAATTTGGATAAATTGCATCTAATAGTGTTTTATTGTTTGAAAAAATAATACTATTGTCATCAATATCGTCAATATTTGAAATAAATTTATCTAAGCTCTCATTTAAAAGATAACAATTCTCTATCTTTTGTTCTTTTAAAAGATAGAACGAATAATCATCACAATAAAAAGCATTAAGATTTTTAAGTGCAAGTTTATATCTAACAAATGAATAAATGCTTTTTTGAATATTAGCAACTTTTATCCAAGCAATTTCATCATCAATAATTTCAACATCATCCCCTTCAAATACAATGCAAAATGCACCTTTACTAACAGCTTCATTAATGTCGTTTTTATTTTTAGCAAAAAAAAGATCACCTTCTTTTACTTTTGAAATATTTTTTTTAAAAGAGTATACAAATGAGATAAATGGAGAATTAATTATTTCTCCATTTAATATATCAGTAACAGAAGTGATATTCACTAGCTTATTTTAGTACCTGATTTTTTAGGCGCTTCTGGTCTAATTAAAGATAAACCATTTTCATCTTTTGCTGCCATTAGCATACCTTCAGAAAGCATTCCCATAAGTTTTGCAGGTTTAAGATTTGCTACAACACATGCTTGTGTTCCTATTAAATCAGAAGGAGAGTAAAACTCTTTAATTCCAGCTAGAATTTGTCTATTTCTTCCTTCACCTAAATCAACTTGAAGTTTTAATAATTTTGCTGATTTTGGAACTTCCTCAGCTTCTACAATAGTTCCAATTTTTAATGAAGTTTGGAAAAATTGGTCAATAGTGATTAAATTATCATCTTGTTCATTTGGTGCATCAGATTTTTTCTCTTGAGATTTTTTAGGTTCTTCTTTTTTGTCTTGTTCTTTTTCATTAGCTGGTTGCTCTAATAAAATCTCTTCAATTCTTGGGAATAATTGATCAACTTTAGTAATAGTAGTCGTTGTAATTAATTCTCTATCTTTTAATAGTTTATTAAAGTTTTCAGTATTAATTTGAATTCCTAAACACTCAGAAATTTTAGCAATTTTTTCAGGCATAACTGAATCTAAAAGTAGGGCAACTTTAGCCATAATATTTGTAATTAAAGCAACTAAAGCCATAGCTTCATCAGCTTTTCCATCTTTCATTTTTGCCCAAGGTTCATAATCACCAATTGCTTTATTTGCAATAGTTAAAATTTTCCAAATATCTTCTAAAAATCTATTGATTTGCATATTGTATAAATATCCATCAAGATTATCTAATAGTGCATTTACTTCATCAAGTTCTTTTTGATGGAACTTAGCAACATCAACACTATCAATTTTATAGTCAAAATATTTACCACTCATACCAATGATTCTATTTAATAAGTTACCTAAATCATTTCCAAGGTCTGAGTTAATTCTATCCATTAATGCTTTTTGTGAAAAATCTCCATCTTGACCAAATGGTACTTCTCTAAGCATGAAATATCTAAATGAATCAAGCCCATAAGCATCAGCAACTTCTTTAGGATTAACAACATTTCCTTTTGACTTAGACATTTTTTGTCCGTCCCTTGTCCACCAACCGTGAGCTGCAATATGTTTTGGTAAAGGTAAATCCAAAGACATTAAAAATGCTGGCCAATAAATAGCATGGAATCTTAAAATATCTTTTCCAACTAATTGAACATTAGCAGGCCAGAAGTTCATGTTTTCTTCTTTGTCTCCATAACCTAAAGCAGTGATATAGTTCATTAAAGCATCTAACCAAACGTACATTACGTGTTTTGGCTCATTCATACTTTCAGGTAATTTTATACCCCAATCAAATGAAGTTCTTGAAATAGATAAATCTTTTAATCCACCTTTTACAAAGTTTGTAATTTCATTTTTCTTAGCTCTTGGTAAAATACAATCTTCGTTTTCTTCATACCATTTAATTAATTTATCTTCATATTTAGATAGCTTAAAGAAATAACTCTCTTCTTTAACAATTGAAGTTGGTCTTCCGCATTCAGGACAGAACTCTTCATCTACAAGTTGTTTTTCAGTAAAAAAAGTTTCACAAGGTACGCAGTAAAAACCTTCATACTCACCTTTGTAAATATCACCTTTATCATACATTGTTTGAAATGCTTTTTGAACACCAATTTTATGTTCAGCATCAGTTGTTCTGATGAATTTATCATAAGTGATATCAAAATCATCCCATAAAGCTCTAAACTTTCCAGAAATTTCATCAGCATACTCTTGAGATGTTTTTCCTCTTAATTCAGCACTTTGAGAGATTTTTTGACCGTGTTCATCTGTTCCTGTCAAAAAGTAAGTATTATAACCAGCAAGTCTTGAGTATCTTGCTAACATATCAGCAATAATAGTTGTGTAAGCATGACCAATATGCGCAATATCATTTACATAATAAATTGGTGTAGTTATATATACATTTTTACAAGTTTGTTCCATTTTTTACCTTTTTTAAATTTAACTTTTAGAATTCAAATCCACCGCCAGAACCTTTGTTCATCGATTCATATACGGCAATTACATATTTTTTTCTTAATTCACATTCAAAGAATTGTTCACAAGGATTGCAAGAATTAAAACCTTTGTCATTTTGACAAGATTGAAGAACTTTTAATTGTTCTTCTAGTTTTAATTCCCATTCATCAAGAATTTTTTCTTCACTGTTATGCATGTTTACTGTAAACTTCTAATACTCTGTTTATTTCAGTTTTAGAACCAAAAAAACAAGGTGTTGTATCATGAATATGAGTAGTTTCAACTTCTAATACTCTTTTATGACCATCGATAGCTGCTCCATTTGCTTTTTCATATACATATGCAAAAGGGAAAACTTCAAATAGTTGTCTAAGTTTTCCTTTTGGTCTATCAGTTGTTCCTGGATAAGAAAATAATCCACCACCTTTTAATAAAATTTGGTGTAAATCAGGAACCATACCACCTGAATATCTTAATCTATATCCATCATTAAAAATATCATCAATCATTTCTTTATGAAAAGGTGCCCAACAGTTTTGAGTCGAACCTGGAGCATTTAATTTACCTTTCTCATTTAAAACAATATTTTGAATAAATTTAAACTCACCATTTTGCAGTCTATACATTTTAACGTCATCAATAGCTGTAACCATTTCAACTCTAGGTCCAAAAACTACATAAACAGAAGCAATAATATTTTTTGCGTTAAATTCGTTTTTGTAAATACCAAAAATTGAACCAACTGAAAGATTTACATCAACTAAAGATGAACCATCCAATGGATCATATGCAATTAAATATTGACCATTTTCATTTAAATTAACGATTGAATCTTGTTCTTCAGATACAATAGCTTTTATACTTGGAACTTTTTTAAAAATTTCTTCAATAATCTCATCACTTGCAATATCAAGTTTTAATTGAGTATCTCCAGTTGAGTTTTCTTGTTCACTTTTACCTGTGTCACCAGTCTGTATTAAATGTTTAATTTTTATTGCTGATTCTTTAATAGCTTCAATAATCTCTTGCATCAATTCTCTTTGTCTTAGTTTTAGGTAGGATTTTAACTAATTATTGGTTAAATTATATTAAAAGAAATTTGAAGTATAATCCATTGTTTTAAGGAGTAATATGAAAAGTTTATTAGTAGTTTTGTCATCAATATTGATGTCAATTTTTTTAGTTTCTTGCAGTTCGAAGTCTGCTTTAGAGTATTTTAATAAAAGTGATGTTGAAGCTAGGGCATTTCAAGAGAGTAAAAAAGGTGATTTTATAGAAAATGGAAGTCCAAAAATTATATTATGGGCTACATATTTAAATAATATAGATGGTGAAAAATATAATAAATATGAACATTTTTTAGTTTCAGTTTATACATCAAATTCTGATGTTCAAGGCATTAATGAATTAAATTATAGCTTTAAATTAAATGAAGAAAGTTCTTTTTATATTAAAAAAATCAATAAAGAAGATAAATTGTTAAAGTTAATTTCAAAAAACAGTTGGGGTGAATATTACTTAGTTATGTTTAATAAAAATGAAAATGAACAACAATTATTGTCATTAATAAAAAACAATAATAATCTTATAAACTTATCATTTTCAAAAGCTCATTAGTAGTAATTTTTTCTTCTTTATTTAGGTAATTATAGTAAATTAAGTAATTACCTAATACCTTTTTTCCATATTTTTTTGTTTGTTCATATGAGATTAATTCCATAGAAAAAAATGGATCATATTTATATTTGTTTTTAAAAATCTCTTTTTTTAATTGGCTTTTTAAGTATCCAGCACCACCGTTATATGCGTATGCAACCATTAAAATATTATTATTAAACTGCTTATTTAAAACATCAATATGTTTTTTTGCATATTCAATATTTGTTTTTGGAATAAACTGATGATAAACATTGTACTCTTCATTTTTTATTTTTGCTAAATCTTCTGATAAAAATGGCATTATTTGCATAACACCTTGGGCTGTTGCATATGAAATTGAAGATGGAATAAAATTACTTTCTTGTTTAGCAATAGAGTACATTAAGACTTTATCTTTTAACTCAAATTGATTAAAAACATCCTCATAAGGTGTAATAAAATACTGTTTTTTAAATTTATGAAATTTATGCAAAATATAAACATAGTGAGGAAGAGTGTTTTCATCTGTAAAGATATTGTAATATTTTTCTAACTTTTTGTCATCAACTCCAGTTTTTACATCATCTAAAACTTTTATCCATTCAAATTGATTAACATAATTAAAATCTGATTTCTGATTTTTTAATTGCACATTAAAAGAAATATTTTGTATTTCTTGATTTAATAACTCTTTTGCATAAATTGAGTAAATATTATTATCCCAAGAGCTAGCTAGCTGCTCTAAATATTCTTTATTATTTGTAAGTTTGTATTGCCAAAAAAGTATATTGTCTTTATCCATTTTATAAAATGCTTTTTTATTGGCATTTTCTAAAAATTCTAATGCTTTATTATTTTTCTCATACTTAATTGCATTTATTGCAAGATTAAAAGAAGTGTAAAAATCGACATTTTCATTAATTTGAAAATTTAGTAACGATTTTTGAGCTGTTTTAAAATCATCATTATTAGTGATAATTGAAATAAACTTTGTAAAATCATTATTTAAAGATAATTTCTGTAAAAAATCATCTTCATAATTTTTATTGAAATTCCATACTCTAAAGTTATGATTTGTTTGCAAGAAAAGTCTATAGAACCTGTTTACATTCTCTTCTTTTAAAGCTTTTAATCTATCGTTACTTAAAAGTATTTCTAAATCATTTTTTAAAGTAGGGTAATCATTTATTCTAGGAATAATTTCCTCTTTTAAAGTTTTTCTTCTAATTTTAGTTGCTTCATTTAATGTTAAACCCAAAGCTAAACATTTATCATCTTTTTTTAATAAAAGTTTTAAGTTGCTTGTAAAACAATCAAATTCATAATCAGTTAAATTAGTAAAATTTTTTGAAAATGCTTGTTTTACTCTACCTTGTTGATTTTTAGCCATTTCAAGAGCTTTTAATGCTTCATCTTTTTTAATGTTTTCATTTTGCAAAAATTGAATAATAAAAAAATCTTTTGCATATGATCTAGGTTTTTCTTCTAACCACTCTAAAGTAATTTTAAAGTCATCTTTTAAAAAAGTTGTGTTTTCTATGGAAGCATTTAAAGTAAGTGTTGCAAAAACACTTACTAGTAGGGTTTTATTAAACATAATTAAACGAATAATCTACCTAAGAAAGTTTCAATAAATATTAAAATTAAGATTAATATTACAGGTGCTAAATCCATTCCACCAAAAACAGTTGGAATATATCTTCTAATAAATGCATATGCAGGTTCAGTTAATCTATAAAGCATTTGCACAATTGGATTATATGGATCAGGTCTTACCCATGAAAGTAGGGCTGAAATAATAATAATCCATTTATATAAAAATACAACTGTTAAAACTACAGTTAATATTGAAGAGATAAAAGCGTCTATCATTTTATAATTTCTCCTAAATAATTTTTGATTAGTGGATAAATTTTATCTAAATCAGGGCCATTTTCACAATTTGTTATTACAACTCTCAATATATCCTCAAAATTAGTTAAATTTGTATTTTTAGATATATATTCTAATAAATCATCGTAATTTTCAATATATGGAGCAGTTTTTAAACACTCTTTTATTGTATTGAAATCATTTGAATTTGAAATTTTTTCACTGAAAATTAAGTCAATGTTCTTTTTTATTTCATTTATTGTACTTGCTTGTGAAATATAAAGTTTTGCTAATTTTCCTAAGTCTTCATCAGCGAAACCTAAAATTTTAGAAAATCTCATATCTTCTAGAGTTTCTAAATGTTTTTTATTGAATTCTTTTAATTTTTCAATATCAAAAGTAACTTCATCTTTAGATAGTTTTTTTATGTCAAACCATTTTAAAGCATCTTCAAGTGTAAAAATCTCTTCAGGAGTTTCATATCCTAAAGTCATAATGTAATTTGCAATGGCACTAGGTAAAAATCCTTCATCAATTAAAGATTTAACACTCATATCATTTGAAATTGCAGGAATATGTGTATAAGAAATTTTCTTATCATACCCAAAAAGATTTCTTATATGAATTTGTCTGCATGTATTTAATTCATTTAAATCACTTCTAATAACAGTAGAAACATCCATAATCATATCATCCATTGCACAAGCATAATTATATGTTGGGAATTTACTGTGATTTAGGATTACAAAATAATCAATTTCATCAGGTGTAAACTCTAATTTTCCCTTTAGATTATCATCAAAAGAGATATTTTGCGTTGGTTTAGTGATTCTAACTGTAAAAGGTGCATTTGTATTTAAAACTGTTTCATCTGATAAAGTTTCACAAAAACCATCATAAGAAGGAATTTTTCCATTTTTTATAGCTTCATTTTTTAATTCTTCTAATTTTGAATCACCACAAAAACAAGAAAAAGCTTTTTTATTTGCCATAAGTTGCATAGCCAATTTTTGATGATATTTTAAAGAATCACTTTGATGAACAACATTTTTATAATCAATAGCAAAAAGATTAAGAATTTCACAAATATCTTT
>JALRJW010000210.1 GCA_023268955.1 Aliarcobacter sp.
TAAAGATTAAATTTTATAGTATCTAGAAGTTGGCGACCCCGGCAAGATTTGAACTTGCGTTATTTGGATGAAAACCAAATGTCCTTGGCCAGCTAGACGACAGGGTCATAAAAAGGATAGAAATTATAGTTTATATCAAGTTAATATAACTTTAAAGTGAAAGCTTTAGTTTATCGTATTCTGATACTTTTTTTCTTTTTTAAAATATATATTTTAGATGCGGTTTTTTCATTAAAATCATCTTTTTCATAAACAATAATATCAGATGCATTAGATGCAAATTTATACTCAAAATGTCCACCAGAAATATTTGCTGATGTTGATAATAAAATCCCAAATTTAGAAATAAACTCATGAAATTTAAATGATTTATCTATAACTCTATATGAATTAGTGTTTGGATAAATAAATGTTGTTTTTTTAGAATTTCTAACAAGTTTTTTAAAGTTTTTTGGAACTCTTGTATGCTGTTTTAAAGTTTTGAAACTATCGACAGTATTTAAAATCTTTTTTTCTTTGGGTCTTTGTTTAGCACTGAAAAGTTTCTCATCATTAGCTGATGAAAAACCTACAGTAGTATCTGTTTGAACTAGATAAACTAAATCTTTATTCATAAGTTTTAAACTAGCTTTCTAGTCGTTTAAGAACTCTTGAATAGATTTTGGTGTTGAAACATCTTCAGTTTTTAATACTCTTATAGCTTCAACAGCAGCTTGAGCAGCTGCAACAGTAGTGAAATATGGAACATTTTCTTTTAAAACTGTTCTTCTGATTTGTTTACCATCATCTTTTGATGTCTCTTTAGCTTCACTTGTATTAATTGCCATTGCAATCTCTTTATTTGTTAAAAGGTCAGTAATATTTGGTCTTCCTTCACTAACTTTTAACACTTTTTCACAATCAATTCCAGAATCACTGATAATTTTATGAGTTCCACCTGTTGCAACAACTGTGAATCCATTTTCAGTTAAACCTTTTGCAATAGCAGGAGCGAACTCTTTATCTAAATCACATAAAGAAATAAATACTTTTCCTGATTTTGGCAATGAGTTTTTAGCAGCACTTTGAGATTTAGCAAATGCCATACCAAAGTTATCAGAAATACCCATAACTTCACCAGTTGATTTCATTTCAGGACTTAATAATAAATCAGCACCTGAAAGTTTGTTGAACGGGAATACAGCCTCTTTAACAGAAACGTGACCTTTTAATTTAGGTTTTAAAACACCATTACTTTCAGTTACAATATCTTTATCATAAGCACTTAAAGCATCTCTTAAAGTTTCACCCCACATAACTCTTGTTGCAACTTTTGCTAAAGGCATACCTGTTGCTTTTGAAACAAATGGAACAGTTCTAGATGCTCTTGGGTTTACTTCAATTAAGTAAATCTCACCTTTATGAATCGCATATTGAGTATTCATTAATCCAACAACACCAAGTCCTAATGCCATATCTTTAGTTTTTGTTTCTAATTGTTTGATTAGTTCATCACTAATTGAAACAGGAGGTAATGAACAAGCTGAGTCTCCAGAGTGAACGCCTGCTTCTTCAATATGTTGCATAATTCCACCGATATAAACTTCTTTACCATCACAGATACAATCAACATCAAGCTCAATTGCTCTATCTAAGAATTTATCAATTAATACAGGAGCATCATTTGAAACTGAAACTGCTTCATCCATATATTGTCTTAATTCATCAGTTGAGTAAACAATTCTCATACCTCTTCCACCAAGAACGAATGAAGGTCTTACAAGTACTGGATATCCAATTCTCTCAGCAATTGCAATTGCTTCTTCAACTTTTACAGCTGTTCCATTATCAGGTTGAAGTAATCCAACCTTTTCAACGAAAGTTGAGAATTTTTCTCTATCTTCAGCTAAATCAATAGTTGCAGCACTTGTACCTATAATTTTTCCACCTACATTGTGAATAGCATTTGCAAGTTTTAAAGGTGTTTGTCCTCCAAAGTGAACAATAATACCATCTGGTTGTTCTTGTTCAATTACACTTCTAACGTGTTCAAAATCAATTGGTTCAAAGTATAAAATATCAGATGTATCATAGTCAGTTGAAACTGTTTCAGGGTTACAGTTATACATGATAGTTGTAACACCCATTTCATTTAATGCAAAAGATGCATGAACACAACAATAGTCAAACTCAATACCTTGACCAATTCTGTTTGGTCCACCACCAATGATTAATACTTTTTTATCATCAGATTTTTTATTCTCTTTTGGAAGTTTAGTAACATTTGTAGTTGAATATAAATATGGAGTAAGTGCTTTAAATTCAGCAGCACAAGTATCAACTTCATTGTATTCAAAGTCAATATCCATAGCTTTTCTTGCTTGATATACTTCTTCTTCAGTTTTAGAAATAAGCTTCGAAATCATTTTGTCTGAGAAACCATTAACTTTTGCATTTCTCATAGCTTTTTCATCACTTAAAATAGAAGCATCAATTGCTTTTTCAATATCATGAATTTGTCTAAATTTAGTTAAGAACCATGGATCAATTTTTGATAATTCAAAAATGTCTTCATTTGTAAGACCATGTCTCATACCATCCATTAAGTACCTTAATCTATCAGCATTTGGTCTTCTAATCTCTTTTTTGATTAATTCCATATCATCACTAATTGGGTCAAATCCAACTAATCCAGTTTCCATAGAACATAGTGCTTTTTGAACAGATTCATTGAGTGAAAGCCCTGACTGTACCCCCGAAACAAGTAAGTCAATGAGTTCTGGGCACGCTCCTTGAATTAGTAAATTTCGGCGAGATTCACCTCGTTGCCGTGCAATGAAAATGAATATTGAGATAAATAGTGAGAAAGCACTTGAAATCAAAAGTGATTGAGAAAAGAAAAGGGCTATTAAGAATGATCCTGCAATCGCTGCCACATTGGAGAGTGAATGTTTATCACGTGCCATGTTCATTTTCATCAACGAGATCCAATTCCGCGCTCGTATGAATTTCCATTCCAACGCCATACATTCTCGATTTCTGCTCGATCATTTT
>JALRJW010000247.1 GCA_023268955.1 Aliarcobacter sp.
GACCTGACCAGCTGCTAATAAATTGCCTTCTGTCTGCATTTGAACCGCGGATTTCGCTTCTGGATCCATCACAATATGGTGTGATTGAAGTTCCGAGTCGAGCCATTTGGCAAATTGATATGAAGGAACTGCGTTGGCCTCAACCACTGCGTTGGACTTTTCAAGTGTCTGAAGCCAGATGGTTGATGATTCACTCTTTCCAAGCTTGGGACCGCTAATCAAGAGACGTTTATCATCTGGCGGGTTTTGAAGCCATTGATCGAGCGCTTCACGTAATGATTTATCCAATGTGGCCTTGCTGAGACGGAGCTCGACAAGTGTCTGATCGGCAAATAAAGAAATTTTAGACATGGCAAAAAAAGGATGTGAATTTATTTATGTTGGAAAAGCTGACAGAAAACACACCTTGCCACAAGATGAAATAAATGAATTAATTTATCAATCTTCACTTAAATTTGAAAATGTTGTAAGACTTAAAGGAGGAGACCCTTTTGTTTTTGGTAGAGGTGGAGAAGAGGCTTTATATTTAAAAGAAAGAAATATACCTTTTGAAATAATTCCAGGAATTACTTCAGCTATTGCTGTTCCAGCGTATGCAGGAATTCCTGTAACTCAAAGGGGAGTTACAACTTCATTTAGAGTTGTTACAGGACATGAAGCACCATCAAAAAAAATCTCTCAAATAGAGTGGGAAACGTTTTTAAATGATGAAACAATTGTATTTTTAATGGGACTTCATAATATTGAACTTATCACTTCAAAACTAATAGGTTTAGGAAAAAGAAAAGATTATCCATGTGCAGTAATCTCAAAAGGTACTACACCTGAACAACAAACAGTAGTTGGAACTTTAGAGAATATTGTAGAAAAATCAAAAGATTTACCAAGTCCTGCTATTATAGTTGTAGGAGAAGTTGTAAATCTTAGAAGTGAAATTTCTTGGTTTAAATAAAAAATTTAGAAGTGAAAGTATAAATTCACTTCTATATTTTCTACTTACATATATTTTTTAAGAACCTCAGGAATTTTAACACTTCCGTCAGCTTGTTGATAATTTTCCATAATAGCTAAAAGAGTTCTTCCCACAGCTAAAGATGAACCATTTAAAGTATGAGCTAAGATATTTTTCTTACCATCTTTATATCTAATTTTTGCCCTTCTTGCTTGAAAATCTCTAGTATTAGAAATAGAAGAAATCTCTCTATATTTTCCTTGACCAGGTAACCATACTTCAAGGTCAATAGTAGTTGCTGCACTAAACCCAAGGTCACCAGTACAAAGTTGAACTTTTTGATGAGCTAAACCTAATGAAGTTAATAAATCACTTGCGCAAGCTACCATTTTTTCAAATACTTCTTCTGATTGCTCTTGTGTAGTAATAGCAACCATTTCAACTTTATCAAATTGATGTTGTCTTATTAAACCTCTTGTATCTCTACCTGCACTTCCTGCTTCTTTTCTAAAACAAGGAGTATATGAAGTTAATAATAATGGTAACTCTTCACTAGCAATAATTTCATCATTGTAAAGATTAGTTAAACTTACTTCAGCAGTTGGAATTAAGTATAAATCTTCACCTTCAATTTTAAATAAATCATCACCAAATTTTGGTAGTTGTCCTGTTCCTTCAAGGGTGTTTGTATTTGCCATAAAAGGTACATACCACTCTTCGAAACCTCTTTGTGCATTAAAATCAAGCATATAATTAATCAATGCTCTCTCTAATTTTGCACCTTGACCTCTAATTGCAGAAAATCTAGATTTTGCTAACTTTACACCTCTTTCAAAGTCAAGCCAACCATTAGGTAAATCCCAATGCTCTTTTGGTTCAAAATCAAAAGTTGGTTTTTGTCCAACTACTTCTAAAACAATATTTTCATTTTCATCAGCTCCAACAGGTACTGAATCATCTGGCATATTAGGAACTGCCATAGCAATTGATGAAAGTTCTTCTTCTAAATTTCTAACTTCATCTTCTAGTTCTTGTTTTTTTGATTTTAGCTCATTGATTTCATTTTGAAGTGAAGCAATATCAAGTCCCTCTTTTTTGTATCTACCAAACTCTTTTGATAATAAGTTTTGCTTAGCAGTTACATCTTCCATCTCTTGTCTTTTAGTTTTACCAACCGAAGATAATTCAAAAAGTTTATCAAGAGTTCCTTGGTCTACACCTTTTTTCTTTAAAGAGTTTGCAACTGTTTCAAAATCTCTTTGAAGTAATTTAATATCAATCATAATTAACCGTTCATTTCCATTTTAATAATAACTTCACCATCTACATATTCAGCTCTAAATCTATGTTTGTGACAAAAATCTTCATTCATTGCAATGCACATTTCATTTGCTTTATCTAAAGCCTCTTCAACTGTATCAAATGTATATTCCATCTCATAGTTAGAGTATTTGAAACATCCACATGCTCTTTCCATTTTTACAACTGCCATATTATTCTCCTAAATATTTTTTCGCGCATTTTATCATAATCATAATATAATTAAGTTTTAACAATAAATCTCATACTCAAAAGACTCAAAATGAAAAACAATATTTATCTAGTTTCTTTACTATTTCTCGCTATTTTTTGTGCTGTTTTATACACGACTATTCAGTTTATTCAACCAAGTCCAAAAAAAGAAATTACAATTGCAACTGGAGCAAAATCTGGTAATTATTACCAAACAGCTTTATTATACAAAGAGCTTTTAAAAGAGGATAAAGTTGAAGTTAATATTTTAGAAACTGCTGGTTCTGTTGAAAACCTTGAGCTTGTAAAACAAGGAAAAACTGATATTGCTTTTATGCAAAATGGAATAATTGAAAACAATACTTATGAACATATTCAATCTTTAGCTAGTGTATATTATGAGCCTTTGTGGGTTTTTTACAAAAATGAAAGTTATTCAATTGATTATGTAATTGAATTAATTTCTAAAAAAATCTCTATAGGTCCCGAAGGAAGTGGAACAAAAGATTTAGCATCAAAGATTCTTGAAGTAAATGGAATAAATTCTGAAAATTCAACTATATACAACTACTCTTCAAGTAAAGCAAAAGAAGAGCTTGAAAATGGAAATATTGATGCTTTGTTTGTTGTTAGTTCTCATAATTCAACAATTGTAAAAGAGTTGCTTGAAAACCCAAAAATCAATGTTTTAAGTTTCAAGAGAGCTAAAGCTTACAGTAGAAAATACTCTTTTTTGGAAGCATTGACTTTATACGAAGGAACTTTGGATTTATATAAAAATCTTCCCGACCAAAACATAAATTTACTTTCAACAACAGCTACTTTAATAGCAAATCAAAATCTAAATGAAGAGTTAATTAGACTATTTTTAAAAAAAGTAAAAGAAGTTCACAGCAAAAAAGATTTATTTGCAAAACCTAATCAATTTCCAAATACAAATAATATGATGTTAGAGCTAAACGAAGAAGCTAGTAGATACTTTACTTATGGAGATACTTGGCTTGAAAAGATTTTCCCATTTTGGATTGCTTCAAATATTGATAGACTAAAAATTTTAATCATTCCTTTATTAACACTTCTTATTCCTTTATCAAAGGGTATTTTTCCACTTTACAGATGGAGTATAAGATCAAAAATTTATAAATGGTATAAACAAATACAACTTTATGATTTAAAACTAGAAAATGTAAAATCTGAAGAATTAGAGAGTTTCATAAAAGAATTAGAAGAGTTAAGACAAGAAATTAAATTTGAAACTAAAGTGCCTTTAGCTTTTATGAGTGAGTACTATGATTTGATTATGCACTTGGAATTAATTATAAACAAAGCTAATCAAAAAAGAATTTAAAACTCTTTAGCTATAATACAAAAAAATTTTAAAAGGACAATTATTTTGAGAATTTTATCAGGTATTCAACCATCAGGAACAATTCATATAGGAAACTATTTTGGAATGATTAAAAAGATGCTTGAATCACAAAATGATGGTGAACTTTTTGCCTTTATTGCTTCATATCACGCTCTAACTTCTGTAAAAGATAAAGAGTTCTTAGAGCAAAATACTTTTGAAGCTGCTGTAAACTTTTTAGCTTTAGGGATGGACCCTGAGAAATCAACTTTTTGGGTTCAACATCATGTTAAAGAGGTTTTAGAGTTATATTGGATTTTATCAAATCACACATCTATGGGTTTACTTGAAAGAGCGCATTCATATAAAGATAAAACAGCTAGAGGAATTCAAGCGAATCATGGACTATTTTCATATCCTGTTTTAATGGCTGCAGATATTTTATTATTTGATTCAAATATTGTTCCTGTTGGAAAAGATCAAATTCAACACGTTGAAATGACAAGAGATATTGCAACTTCATTTAATCATGCATATAAAAAAGAGGTTTTTGTAATTCCTGAATCAAAAGTTGATAATGATGTTGCGACAGTACCTGGAACAGATGGTGCTAAAATGTCAAAATCATACAACAACACTATTGATATGTTTAACTCACCTAAAAAAATCAAAAAACAAGTTATGGGTATCGTAACTGATTCAAAAGAACTTGATGAACCTAAAGAGTGGGAAAACTGTAATATTTACTCATTATGTAAATTATTTATGAATGAAGATGAATTAAAAACACTTCAACAAAGATATGCAACTCCTGGTGAAGGATATGGTCACTTTAAATTAACTCTTTTAGAAAAAATCAACGAGCATTTTGAACCTTATGCTCAAAAAAGAGAAGAACTTTTAAACAATCCTAAAAAAGTACATGAAATTTTAGAGTATGGCGCTAGTAAAGCTAGAAAAATAGCAGCTGCTAAAATGGAAATTATTAGAGATACAGTTGGACTAATTTAGTCTAACTGTAAACTACTGTTTTTTACAAAGATAAATAAATTTATCAGACTCATCAAAACTATGTAAATTAAATCCTACTTTTTCAACAATTTCAAAACCAGTTTTAGATAATAATTTATTTAATATTTTTTGAGCGTGGAAGTATTGAGTGATACTATCTTGTTCTTTTTCAAAGTAACCACTTTCATTTTTACTAAATAGTGTAATATCTGTTTTAAGTTCTCTATCTTCAAAGTTTGCATCAATACTTATAAACATCTCATCAAGGTCAATACTAAGTGTTCCTTGAGCAATTTCTTCAAATCCAAAAAGTGAATTTACATCAAAAATAAAGTAACCACCTTTATTTAAAACATTTGCGGTATTTCTCAAAAATTCTTCTAAATAATCAGCATTAATATAATTTAAAACATCAAATACAGCTGTTGCGCAATCAAATTTTTCTTCTACAAATTTTAAATCAAGAGCTTTAGCATTTAAACCTTTTTCTTGACAAACTTTTATTTGAGAAGCACTTAAATCTATACCAAAAGCTTTTTTATCATTTAATTTAAGATTTTCAAGCAAATATCCTTGTCCACATCCAATATCAATAATATTGTCTAATTCTAAAGACATAATAAAAGTCATATACTCTTTATGCAGAGTATAAATTTCTTCTTCAAATCCTAAATATGGTTCAACTTTTGAGTATAAATCTAATCCCATTTTAAAGCCTTTACATTGTTCCTTCGATTTTCTCTTTTAAATCAAAGATTAAATCTTTTTTAGCGTAAAAAGCATTTTTGTTAGCAATTAAGTGTGCACTACTTTCCATAATTGTAGGTCCTACTTCAAGACCATTTTGCTTCATTGTTTCACCTGTTTCAACAATATCAACAATACAATCACTTAAACCAACTAAAGGTGCAAGTTCAATTGAACCATAAAGTTTGATTATTTCAACTGCCATTGCTTTTTGTTCAAAATATTTTTTAGCAATTTTTTCATGTTTTGTTGCAACAGTGATTTTACTTTTTGTGAAATCTAACTGTTCACCTTTTCTAAGACCAAAAGCAACTTTACATTTACCAATATTTAAATTTAAAAGCTTAATTAAATCATACTCTTTTTCTTCAAGTACATCTTGACCAACAACTCCTAAATCAGCAGCTCCGTGCATTACATAAGTTGGTACATCTTGATTTCTTACATTTAAAAATCTAAATCCAGCTTTTTCTAATATAAGTTTTCTATTTTCGAAAACAAACTTTTCTCCAAAGGCTTTCTCAAATTTTTCTAGTGTTTCTTCTGCTATTCTACCCTTTGGCAACGCTATTGTTAGCATCAATTATCCTTTTCATATTTTCGAATATCAAATCTTTTTTATATGTGCTATTTTCAAAAAATTGACTTAAAAACTCACCATCACCACCTGTAAAAATTAAATTTTTGTTTTGGCTTATCTCTTTTATTGGTAAGATTATCGATTTTATCATAGCATATTGAATTGCATCTTTTGTTTGAAGGGGTATTTTATCTAAATTAATATTTGTTTCAAATTCAATCTTTAGTTTTTTAGATATTTTTGGATAAGTTTTTCTAAATGCCCTTATTCCTGCTAGTATAAATCCACCTAAATGTTCATTATTTTCCATAATATCAACTGTTATTGCACTACCTGCATCAACAATAACTGCATTTTTCATTCCAAAACAAGCAACAGCTCTATCTATTCCTAAACCAACATAATCTGTTTTGAAATTTAAAATTTTCTTAATATTTTTTGCATCTGGATTTGTTTTTTTTAATTTTTTTGTTGCTTTTTTATTTACAGATACAAAATAAATTTCATCATCAAATTTTGGAATTTCTTCATCTAAAAGAAATTTATGATGTTTTCCTTCAACTAAAAAATCATAGGTTGTATTCCCAATATCACATAAAATCAACTCGAACACTCCAACCGTTTTCTTTTAAAAATGTTTTAGCTTTAGAACAAAGTGGACTTGAAATAAGCAACTCTTTTTTCTTAAAATTATGATCTAGATATTTTGCTAAAACTTCACAAAGTTCTATTAAATCATTTGCATTTTTTCTAATAAATCTTGATTTTGCATCTACTATAAATATTGCGTAATAGTTTTTTTCTACACTTGTTGCTGCATAAATTGTAATCTTTTTTCTTGAACCTAATTCTTTTGGTTCAATCTCTTTAAAATCTTTAAAAATAATGTCTTTATTTTGATAATAATTTGTAATTTCTTTCAATAATTTTCCTAATATTTGCCTTTAAAAATTGATTATATCAAAAAGATAATTTATAATAAAAAATATACATATCTATTACATTAAAAAGTTGTATAATACACCCATTAAAAAAATCAATAAACACAAGAACAATGACATACGAACGACAAACAAAAATCACAAGAGTTATCATAAAAGCTGCTGTTTTAATGCTTGAATATGGTGCTGAAAGTATCTTAGTAGAACAAACAGCTTCAAGACTAGGACAAGCATTAGGATTAAAATCAGTAGAGTTATCACTAATTCCTTCTGCTATAGTTTTATCAACTTTAGACAAAACTAGACAATCAGTAACAACTACAAGAAGAGTTCATCATAAGCCTATAAATATGTCTATTGTATGTGATTTGCAAAAACTTGTAATTGATGTTGAGAAAAATCAAAGGGATATTTTATATATTATTGATTATATGAAAAAAATCAAACCAAATTACTATAACAGATGGTTAGTTGTTTTTATGGTTGGTTTAGCATGTGCATCATTTTCATATTTACAAGGTGCAAATGCCATCTCATTTTTCTTAACATTTTTTGCATCATCATTTGCTATGTTTGTTAGACAAGAACTCTCAAAACAAAAGTTTGTGCTTTTTATTACCTTTGGTATAACTGCATTTTTTGTTACTTGCGTTGGAAGTTTAGCTTATTATATAAAAGAGGCTGATGCTAATATTGTTTTAGCTTCAAGTGTATTACTTTTAGTTCCTGGTTTTGCTTTTATTAACTCTTTTTTAGATGCTTTAAAAGGATATTTATCTATGGGTTGGGGAAGATGGCTTGAAGGTACATTACTTACTGTTGCCACTTCAATTGGAATAATTTTAGCTATGAGTTTACTTAATATTAAAGGTTGGTAATATGGAAATATTTTTAGAGTTTGGTTTAAAATTTATTTTTGCAGCCTTTGCAGCATTAGGTTTTGCTTTGGTATTTAATGTTCCAAAACATGCATTAATTTACTGTTTTTTTGGTGGAGCTATTTCACATACAACAAAAGAAGTTTTTATGGGATTTGGATTTTCAATTGAGTTATCAACTTTTTTTAGTGCAACTATTGTTGGTATAATCGCTCTTTATTTTTCTAGAAAAAACTTTATTCCAAGACCTGTTTACACAGTAGCATCAATTATTCCATTGATTCCAGGAACTTTCGCATTTAGTGCAATGATAAGCTTAGTAGACATGAATACACACGGTGTTACACCTGAAATGATCAATATTTTTATAGAAAATTTCTTAAAAAGTATCTCTATATTAGGTGCAATTTCTTTTGGTATTGCAATACCATCATTATATTTTTTAAGGTACAATCGACCTATAATATAATTTTTATAACATACTTATACCATTATTAACCATCTATTATCTTTTTATAAATAAACTTTCACATTATTATTTTAATAACACTTAAAAAAAGGATTTAATATGGAAAGAAGAAAAGCTTTAAAAACAGCTGCAGTTGCAGCATTAGCATTAGGTGGTACAGCATTATTAGCAGATAATCATGGTGGAAAAGATCATGGTATAGCATCAAAAGAAGGAATGAACAGAGTTAAAATGACTCCTGCTGATCCTAAAAACCCAACTGATTATGAATTAAAACACATGCCTGAAATTAAATTAGGTAAAACTGACGGGAAAGGTTTTACATCTGTAAAAATCACTGTTGGTAAAAATGGAATTATTCACCCAAGTACAGCTGATCACTGGATTGATTATATTGAATTATGGGCTGATAATAGACTAGTTGGTAAAAATGAATTACAACCTGTAATTTCTAGAGGTTATACAACATTCAAAATCAATACAGCAGGTGTTAAAAAATTAACAGCAGTTGCTGGATGTAACTTACATGGAATCTGGGAAGATTCAATCACATTATAAAAACTAAAAGCAGAGTTTTAAACTCTGCTTTTTTTTACTTTTCTAAAATAAAAATATCCCAAGATAGCCAAAGAAACTAAAATTGCTATAACTATAAATCTTGTATACTCTTTAATTAACTCTTCATTTCCACCAATAAAATATCCCAAAAGCGTTAAAATTAATACCCAAATACCAGCACCTAAACTTGTATAAATACAAAAAGTAGCTAAATTCATTTTTGCTAAACCAGCAGGAAATGAGATATATTGTCTAACAGCAGGAATTAATCTTCCTGAAAAAGTAGAAATATGACCATGTTCTTTGAAAAAGTTTTCCATTTTTAAAATAGTATCTTCTTTTACAAAAAAATATTTTCCATATTTAACTAAAAATTTTCTACCAAGTTTAATTGCTAAATAGTAATTAAAAAGTGCTCCTGCAAGTGAACCTAAAATACCCATTATTAAAACAATATAAATATTCATTTCACCCTTATAAGCTAAATATCCTGCAGGGATCATCACAACTTCAGAGGGGAAAGGAAAAAATGAGCTTTCTAAAAACATCATTAAAAAAATCCCAGCATATCCTAAAGCACCAACCGTATCTACAATAAAGTTTACAATATCAGTTAACATATTAAATTAAATCTTTCCATTTTGTAATTGAATTTTTGATTAACTCAAAAATTTTATCTTCAGTGATATCTTCTTCAAAATAATCACCTACGATTTTTAATACATAATAATCTTTAATTTTTTCCTTGCATATGTCACTAAAGTATTTTGCTTGTTTATCTGCAATTAATGTATCAATTTCAACTGATTCATCAAATTTATCTAAAGTAGTAATTGGTGCAAAATTTATATTTTTTAGAAATTTATTTGTACAAAAAAGCGTTCCTAGTTTAATTGAACCATCACAACAAGATGCGATAGATAAATCAAATGCTTTTGAAATCTCTTGGTTTTGGAATATATTTTGCAGTGAGTTTGAAATTTGATCTTTGCTTAAGCCTGAAACTATAAGCACGATTTTTTCATTTTCAAAAGTGTTTTGACTACTTTGAGATAACTCAAAGTAATCAATCAGAGGTTTTGCTTCGGCTAAAGTTGTAGTATGTATTAATATTTTAGCCATAAATCAAAATCTAGTAGTTAATTATTTTTTTAACTCTTTAATTCTTGCAGCTTTACCTTTTAATCCTCTTAAGTAGTTAAGTCTAGCTCTTCTTACTCTACCTCTTCTTACTACTTCAAAAGATTTTAAAGATTCAGAATATAATGGGAAAATTCTTTCAACACCAACAGAGTTAGCTCCTAATTTTCTAATAGTAAATGTAGCAGAAACACCTTCTCCACTTCTACCAATTACAACACCTTCGAAAATCTGAACTCTCTTTTTATCACCCTCTTTAATTTCAACACCTAATTTTAAAGTGTCTCCTGCTCTAAATTGTGGAATTTCTTTCCCTTCAATTTGTGCTGCCTCAAAGCTTGCAATGTATCTATTTTTCATTTTGATCCCTTTAGTAAAAGTGCCCGCCTTTGCAAGTCGCGGGGTATTACTCTTTCATTTTTAATTTTTATTTTTTTAATAAATCTGGTCTAAAATATTTCGTCTTGCAAATAGACAGATTATTTTTCAAGTCGGCAATTTTACCATGATTTCCATTTAAAAATTCTTTAACTACACTTAAATTTTGGAAATTTTCAGGTTTAGCAAAAGATGGAGCTTCTAAAAGGTTATCTTCATAACTCTCAACATCCAAAGATTCAGCATTTCCAAGGACATCTTGCACATTTCTAGAAATTGCATCTGCCATTGTTAAAGATGGTAATTCACCACCTGTTAGGATAAAATCACCAATTGAAAACACTTCATTTGCATATTTTTCAATAACTCTTTCATCAATTCCCTCCTATCTACCACTAACAAAAACTATGTTTTTTTTCTTCGAATAAGCAGCAAGCCTTAATGTATTGATAATTAGAATAAATGCTGCAAAACCTATAAGTAATGCAAATGTTGATGCTGAAATTACTAAGGTATTAGTCAAGCTTAATAATCTTTCTATTGCTTCACCACTTGTCCTTATTTCCTTAACTGCTGGATTACCATCCATCCTCTCAATTATTAATTCATAATCAGATGGATCATTAAGATTTACCCTTAAAGACGAAGGTAGTTTTTCATAATCTACTTCACTTAATAATTCTGGTTGATCTTTGAATAATATTTTAAATTCTTCCTCTGCTTCAGATTTAGTAAAATATTCAACAGTTCTAATTTCAGGGTAAGTTTCTAGTGACTCTTGTAATTGTTTATGTGCTGTAGTGGTAACCCTGTCATCAAGAAAAATTACAACATGTGTACCATTTTGCCATCTAACTGTGTTGTTTTGCACAATAGACCTGGCAGAAAGGGTTGTAAAAACTAAAAAGCTAGATACCAATACCGCAATTATTGTTGCAAAAACCAACAAAGGAGTTCTCCTCATATTAAGAATTGTATTTTTTATTACATATGAAAATTTGTTCATGATTTACCTAAGAATATAACTTCCTTCACTTTCATCTCTTGCAATTTTTCCGTTTGCAAGTTCAATAACTCGTTTTTTTCTTCTATTCACGATTGAAGAATCATGGGTAGCCATAACTACTGTTGTTCCAGCTCTGTTAATTTTTTCAAGTAAAGAAACTATCTGGATACTCAATTCAGGATCAAGATTACCTGTAGGCTCATCACATAAAAGTACCAGTGGGTTATTAGCTAAAGACCTTGCAATGCTTACTCTTGTTTGCTCACCACCAGAAAGTTGGTCTGGATATTTAAAAGCATTTTCGTTCAGCTCTACAAGATCTAATAAGGTATTTGTTTTAGATTCGATCTCATCATTTGGAGTTCCCATAACTTCTAAAGCAAAGGCTATATTTTCGTAGGTATTTCTCTTTTCTAGTAGTTGAGGCTCTTGAGTAACAATTC
>JALRJW010000253.1 GCA_023268955.1 Aliarcobacter sp.
CTTGAATGATGTATCATTCAAAGTTGATTCTGGAGGATTTTTAGGAATAATGGGCCATACAGGAGCAGGTAAATCGACCATTCTGAAATTGTCAGAAAAGTTCTACCAACCACAATCAGGCCAGGTTAGAATCAAACAAATATTTAGTTTAAAAGCCCAAATTAAAGATGGAAAAAAAGAGTTCCCACAAAATATTGAAAAAGTTACATTTAAAAATGTTGAACTTAAATATGATGACTTTACTGCATTAAAAGATATTAGTTTAGAAGCAATAAAAGGTGAAAAATTTGCCCTTGTTGGAGATAGTGGTGGTGGGAAATCATCACTTATAAACTTAATTGTAAGGTTTTATGAAGCAAGTAAGGGAGAAATATTATTTAATGACACTGAAATAAAAGATATCAACATCAAATCACTTAGAGATAATATCTCAATGGTAACTCAAAAAGTTTATATTTTAAATGACACCGTTGCTGCTAATATTGCTTATGGAAATGAATTTGATGAAGAAAAAGTAAAAGAGTGTTTAAAACAAGCCCATGCTTTAGATTTTGTGCAAAATATGGAAAATGGTATTTATTCACAACTTGATGAAGCAGGAAAAAATCTAAGTGGCGGTCAAAGACAAAGAATTGCAATAGCAAGAGCTTTATATAAAAATCCACAAATTATGATTTTAGATGAAGCAACTTCTGCACTAGATAATGAAAGTGAAGCAATTATTTCTCAAGTGATTGATGAAATTTCTAAAGAAAGAATTGTATTTATTATTGCCCATAGATTAAGCACGATTAAAAACTCTAATAAAATTGCAGTATTCAAAGATGGAAATATTGTTGATATTGCAGATGAAAAAACTCTTTTAAGTAGATGTGAAGAGTACCAAAGACTTCATGAATTATCACATATTTAATAAAACAAAATATGTGATTTCTTCTTGTTAAAACTTATATTTATGGATACTTGGATAAAATATCTAAAATTTTAAAAGGATATTCTTGATAAGTTACAATCTAATCAAAAAAGTTCTGTTCAAATTTGAACCAGAAACTGCCCACAACATCTCTGAAGTTGCTCTAAAAACTTTACCATGTCTATTTCCAATAAATAGTTACATGAAAAGTAAAAACTTCATTGATGATGCAAAACTTACTCAAGAAATCTTTAATGTAAAGTTCACAAATCCCGTAGGATTAGCAGCTGGATTTGATAAAAACTGTACTATGGTTAAATCTATGCAAGCTTTAGGATTTGGTTTTACAGAAATTGGAACAATGACTCCAAGACCTCAAGATGGTAATCCAAAACCAAGAATGTTCAGATACCCAGAAGCAAAATCAGTTCAAAATGCAATGGGATTTAATAACAAAGGTGCCCACGAAGTATTAAAAAACTTAAAAAAAGTTTATCCATATGAGATTCCAATTGGTGCGAATATTGGTAAAAATAAAACTACACCTGAAGATTTAGCACTAGAAGATTACAAAGCTTTAATTAAAAAATTTGAAGCTTCATGTGATTATTTAGTTATTAATATTTCAAGTCCAAACACACCGAACTTAAGAGATTTACAAAATGAGCAGTTTATTTCTGAACTATTTACAATGGCAAAAAGTTTAACTGCTAAACCAATTTTATTAAAAATTGCCCCAGATATGGAACCTCAGCAAGCAATTAATTTATGTAATAGTGCTGTAAATGCAGGTGCTGCTGGTATAATTGCAACAAATACTACTATTGAATATGATTTAGTTCCTGGTTGTCAAGATTTTGGTGGTTTAAGTGGTGCTTGTTTAACTGAAAAATCATATAATTTATTTAAAGAAATTGCTAAAGAGTTATTTGGAAAAACTGTTTTAATCTCTGTTGGTGGAATTTCAAATGGAAAACAAGCTTATGATAGATTAAAAGCAGGGGCTTCTTTAGTTCAAACTTATTCAGGTTTAGTTTTTGAAGGTCCTTCAATGGTTAGAAAAATCAATGAAGAAATTTTAGAACTTATGAAACAAGATGGTTACATGCACATATCAGAAAGAGAGACGACCATGCCCTTTGAAGCCCGCGCCAGCGCACCCAAGAAGATTGCCGTGATCGGCGCAGGGATTTCCGGAATGGGGGCGGCGCATATGCTGTCCGAGGATCATCACGTCACGCTTTATGAGGCCGAGCCGCGTCTTGGCGGACATGCACGGACCATTGTCGCAGGCAAAAACGGGGACCAGCCTGTGGATACCGGGTTCATCGTGTTCAACTATGCCAATTACCCGCATCTTGCGCGGCTGTTCAAAGCGCTGGATGTGCCGGTGACAAAGAGCAACATGAGCTTTGGCGCGAGTCTTGATGGCGGGCGGATCGAATATGCGCTGGCAACGGTTGGATCGGTCTTTGCTCAGAAGAAGAACCTTGTGAACCCGAAGTTCCTGCGGATGTTGGCGGACATCGCCAAGTTCAACAAGCGTGCCCTGGATGCGACTCGCGACCGAAGCCTGAGCCTTGGCGAATTCCTTGAACAGATCGGCACCGGGGAGTGGTTCCGCGAGTATTACCTGCTGCCGCTGACCGGCGCGATCTGGTCGACGCCGACGGAAAAGATCATGGACTTCCCCGCGCATGCGCTGGTGCA
>JALRJW010000258.1 GCA_023268955.1 Aliarcobacter sp.
ATCAAAAATTGAGCTTATAGACTCTTTCATAATTAATTGATCATTGTTTAAGTTCTTTATTTCATTCTCGTACTTAACTATAATTTGATCTTTATTAATTATATCTTCAACTAATATTCTCCAATCTTCAATACTTTTTACTGCTTGTTCACCATATTTTGATTTAATATCTTGAAGCTTTTTATTGGAAATATTTATTGGGTTATAATCTAAAGAAAATAATGGAAAAGATAAAAATAATAAAAAAAATAATAAAAAATAATTTTTATTTTTCTGTACGTAAGAAGTTATATTAACATAACTTCTTACTGTACATATCATAATATTTTTACCTAAGTAGAGCTTTTACTTGCTCTTCGCTAGAAGTTTCGCTGTTGTATTTTACAGCAATTATATTTTCAGTATTATTTACATACCACTCTTCAACTAAATCATTGTGAAGTTTTTCAGTATTTTCTAGTTTATATTCATTAAGTGGTAAATATACAAATTTCATTTTTGCTGGATTTGGCATTTTTGCAATTAAAACAATCCAAATAACACAAATAATTGCAATAGCAATTACAATTGAACTTAGTGATGCACTTTGGAAGAACATTCCACCAACAACACCACCAATAAATGTACCTAAATAACCAGCTGAGTTAAAGATACCTAAAACTAAACCTCTTTGGTGAACTTTTGCAAATTTTGAAGCTAAAGATTGCATAATAGGTTCGTGCATATTAAATCCAATAAAGAATACAGCAACACCAACGATAAATGCAACAGAACTTGTTGTTAATCCTAAGATTAAATATGAAGCTGAAAAGAAAACAATACCGATGATTAAAATTTCTTTGAATTTTCCTTTTTTCTCAGCCATTACAGCAGCTGGTCCCATAGCAATAACTCCTAAAATCATAGCAGGTAAATATACTTGCCATAAATCAGTCATTTGCCAACCAAAACCACCGTTTTCAATAGTTCTTGTTAAAACCATTGGAATAATCATAAACGCAAATGTCATTAAACCTTTTTGTAAGAAGTTTGTAATGTTCATTTTTATTAAATTTGCATTTCCTAAAACTTCCGACATCTTAGCTTTTGCGTTATATGTATGAGTAATTTGAGGAGGGTTTGGAACTTTTTTTATTAATACAAAAATTGAAACAACTCCAAGTAAAGCAGTGATATAAAACAAAATTTCAATACCAAAGAAACCACCAATTGTTGGACCAGCAAGCATAGAAATAGCAAATGCCATAGCAATTGAACCACCCATTAAAGCCATGGCTTTTGGTCTTTTTTCTTCTGGAACTAAATCACTAATCATAGCTGTTACAACAGCTCCAATAGCTCCAGCACCTTGTAAGAATCTACCTAGAACTAAAGTCCAAATATCTGATGACATTGCACAAATTAAAGAACCAATTATAAATAGGATTAATCCCATTATAATAGTTCCTTTTCTACCTAGTTTATCTGAAATTACTCCAAATGGAACTTGGAAAATCATTTGTGTAAGAGCATAACCACCAACTACTACACCAACTAAAGTTGTTGTTGCTCCTTCAAGATTTATAGCGTATGCAGATATTACAGGTAAAACTAAAAATAAACCTAAAAATCTCAATGCAATGATTGAGCTTAAGGGTAAAATAGATTTAATCATTTATAATCCTAAACTTAATATAATGGTCAGGATTATATTAAATTTTATTTAATTTAAGGTTAAGTTTAAAGGTAAAGAATTGAAAATTATATTAGCATCAGGTAACAAGGGAAAAATCAAAGAATTAAAAACATTATTGCCAAATGATGAAGTTATCCCTTTCAAAGAAATTTTGGGTGATATTGAAGTTGATGAAGATCAGAACAGTTTTAAAGGTAATGCTGTAAAAAAAGCTAGAACTATTTATGATATATTAAAAGAAAAAATTGATATAAATGAACTAGTAGTTATATCTGATGACTCTGGTATTACAGTTCCTGCTTTAAACAATGAACCAGGAATTTATTCAGCAAGATATGCAGGAGCAAACGCAAGTGATGAAGAGAATAATTTAAAATTAATTTCTAAATTAAAAGAAAAGAATTTAAATGAAACAAAAGCTTTTTATACAGCTTGTATAACTATTGTATATAAAGATTATGAGTACACAACTCACGGTTGGATGCATGGAAAAGTAATTGATAAGCAAATAGGCGAGGGTGGATTTGGATATGACCCTATGTTTGTTCCAAATGGATATACTCAAACTTTAGGTGAACTTGATTATGAGGTTAAGAAGTCATTTTCTCACAGAACAAAAGCTTTAGAGTTAGCAAAAAAAGTTTTTGAAGTAATTTTTAAATAAAAACTATATTTCATCCTTTTCGTAAAGATTAATTGATTCTTTTTTAGATTTTACAAAATAGTGGATATTACTATCTTTTTTTAAAGCATAAATTAGAAATTCACTATTTTGAACTTCTAATTTTTCATTAAAATCGTATGTTTTTGAAATCTTTTTTAAAAAATTCATATGGTTTTTTGCTTGAATATAAACTATTTGGTTTTTTATATTATTGGTTTTAAAAGATTTTAATTCAAAATATTTAATTGATACAAATGAAAAAGTACCAATTATCAAAATTGTCAAAAAAAGTGAAAAAGATTTTTTCATTTTTTTATAATCCATTGATATTTTTTGTTATTAAAATCAAAATCTATTTGAAAATATTTTTCATTTTCAATACTAGAAAAACTACTTATACTATGAAGTAAAATAGAGTTTTTAAAATAGAGGGTATTTTTATTAAAATTAAGATTTACATTGATATCTTTTGAATTTTTTTGTAAAAATATTTTAGTTGTTTTTATATCAAGATTTTTTATCTCATTTTGCATATTGCTTTTATTTAATGAAACTAAGTCCTTTAGATAAGCCATACTTCCAACAGCAATAATTGAAGTTATCAAAACAGAGATTATAACCTCAAATAGGCTAAAAGCTTTTTTATTAATCATATTTTTCAATTTCTAGATTATCTTTTTTGTAAAGATACCTATTAGTAGGAATTTTTAAAGTGCTAGTGTTATCAATTATGATTTCAATATTTTGAGCCTGTTTTGAAAAAGAGGAATAATCCCCTTTATCAAAATTATTTTCAACAAAATTTAAATCTTTTAGTTCTTTTTTTTTTGTATTAAGCAATAAATTGTTAATAATTTTAGAAAATTCCTTAGGTGTATTTTGATAAATAACATGAAGATTTTTATATTCTAATATATCTAAATAGATATCATTATTTGAAGA
>JALRJW010000271.1 GCA_023268955.1 Aliarcobacter sp.
ACAATACGGTGAATTTCCTGAAGCAGAAAAAGAAATGATAACAAATGGCCAATTCGGAAGAAAAACTGGTGGCGGTTTTTTCAGAATGACTAAAAATGAGGATGGTTCGCGAAATAAAGAAACCTATGATCTCTTAACAAAGACATGGAGACCACAAAAAAAAGAAGAGTTCCAAAAACTAATAAAACACTATTTAGACAATGGTCATAAAGTTACCATTGAAACAAATGGTTCTTTAAATCTAAATATTGACCAAGATTATCAAAAACAAATTGTTTTTTCAATGAGTGTAAAACTTAGTAACTCTTTAGAACCTCTAAAAAAAAGAGTTAATTATGAAACACTAAATAAAGTTTTATCAAATACTAAAGAATCATATTTAAAATTTGTAATTGGCAAAGATTTTATGGATATTGCAAATCAAGAAATAAAAGAAATTCTAAAACATATCCCAAAATGTGACGTTTACTTAATGCCTATGGGAGATACTGCCTTGACAATTAGTCAAAATAGTGAAGAAGTTATTAATATGGCAATTCAAAATGGTTACCTTTATTGCGACAGGCTACATATCAGAGTTTGGGACAATAAAAGGGGTGTTTAATAAACAACTGATATAATACATACTTTACAATACAAAAAAGGATTTCTGATGACTTTTACAGGAAAAAATGTTTTAGTAACAGGAGCTTCAAGGGGAATTGGAGCGCAAATTGCTAAAACTTTAGCATCTTACGGACTTAAAGTTTGGATTAATTATAGAAGCGGTGCCGAAGCTGCTGAAGATATTCAAGCTGAAATTGAAGCTGCTGGTGGAACTGCTGCTATTATCAAAGCTGACGTAACTAAAGAAGATGAGTTTTCAGCTGCAATTAAAACAATTATTGATGCAGATGGTGAATTATCTTATTTAGTAAATAATGCAGGTATCACAAAAGATAAATTAGCATTAAGAATGAGCGTTCAAGATTTCAATGATGTTATTGATGCAAACTTAGTTTCTGCATTTATTGGATGTAAAGAGGCTTTAAAAGCTATGGGTAAAAAAAGATTTGGTTCAGTTGTAAATATCTCTTCAATTGTTGGAGAAATGGGAAATCCTGGTCAAACTAACTATTCAGCTTCTAAAGGTGGATTAAATGCAATGACTAAATCATTTGCAAAAGAAGCGGCTGCTAGAGGTATTAGATACAATGCTGTAACACCTGGATTTATCCAAACTGATATGACTCATGAGTTAAAAGAAGAAGTAAAAGCTGAATATGAAAAAAATATTCCATTATCAAGATTTGGTCAACCAAGTGAAATTGCAGATGCTGTAGCCTTTTTACTAAGTGATCATTCATCTTATATTACGGGTGAAATTTTAAAAGTAAATGGTGGACTTTACGTTTAACGAAACTTAGTTAAACCTAAAATTTCACAAAAAAAAAGAGTTTTTTAAAACTTTTAAGTTATAATGACTCGATAAATTTTAAAAAGGAAAAAAAATGGCATTATTAGATGATGTAAAAGAAGTTGTTGTTGAGCAATTAGATTGTGATCCAGCAGAAGTTAAAGAGGATTCTAAATTTATTGAAGATTTAGGAGCAGATTCTTTAGACGTAGTTGAATTAGTAATGGCTTTAGAAGAGAAATTTGATATCGAAATTCCTGATGAAGACGCTGAGAAAATTTTAACAGTTGCTGATGCAATTAAATACATCGAAGATAACGGTAACGCGTAATTTTTCTTAAATAACTAAGAGTCTTTGACTTTTAGTTATTTTTTTATTTAAACTGTTAAGTTTTAAATTAAAATTTAGTAGTTTAAATTATTTACAAAACTAACCTACAAAACGGAGCATATTTATATGAGAAGAGTTGTTATAACTGGACTTGGTACAATTAATTCAACTGGAAACAGTGTAGAAGAATCTTTTAAAGCAGTAATTGAAGGTGTTTCAGGTATTGATAAAATTACTCAATTTGATGTTGAGAACTTTCCTGTTCAAATTGCTGGAGAAGTAAAAAACTTTGACCCAACAGAAGTTATGGATAAAAAAGAAGTTAAAAAAGCTGATAGATTTATACAATTAGGTATTAAAGCAGCTTTAGAAGCTATGATTGACTCAGGATATATAAATGCTGAAAACAAAAGAGTTGATGACTCTATTTCTGAAAGATTTGGAATTATTTCTGCTTCAGGAATTGGTGGTTTAGGAACTATTCAAAAAAACTCTATTGCTTGTGAAACTAAAGGACCTAGAAAAAGAGATAGAATGATCAGTACAGGATTGAACAATACGAGGGCAGCCACTTTCGGTAAAATCAAAAAGCTTGCGCTGTTCACACCCATAATCTCCAAAGCATCTATCTGCTCTGAGACGCGCATGGT
>JALRJW010000313.1 GCA_023268955.1 Aliarcobacter sp.
GCACTAGGAGTAGGCACGGGTGCATCTGGTCGCGACTTTGCTAAAGAAGCACAAGGTCTTGGTGGTTTAGTTAGATTATTTTGTCAATGACGAAAAAGTTCATACTATAGACTTGAGAATAAAAAACCGTATTACAATAGGTTATGTTGAATAATTTAAAGCCCACAGGAGTCATTGATCTAGGATCCCATGAAACGAAATTTTATCTTGGGAACAATGAACTCTCATCTGTTATAGCAGATGGTGCAATAGCAGGGGTTGGAAGCGTAATTTTATTTTTACCTAATATTGTGATTTTATTTTTTGGAATTGCTTTGCTTGAGACCACAGGATACATGAGTAGAGTTGCTTTTTTACTTGATGGTTTTTTCCATAAATTTGGACTTCATGGTAAATCGTTTATTCCACTTGTTACAGGTTTTGGTTGTTCAGTTCCTGCATATATGGCAGCACGAACACTAAAAAATGATAGGGATAGATTACTTACTTTATTTATCATAGGTTTCATGTCATGTGGAGCTAGACTTCCTATTTATGTACTTTTTGTTGGTGCTTTTTTTGGGACAAACAATGCAGGAAATATGCTTTTTCTTATCTATATTTCTGGAGCTATTTTAGGTTTATTTGCAGCAAAAATTCTTAAGATAATTGTATTTAAGAGTGAAGATGAACCATTTGTAATGGAGATGCCAAAATATAGAATGCCCTCTTTTAAACTAATATGGCACACAGTTTCGAATCAAGCTTTGATGTATCTAAAAAAAGCAGGAACATTTATTTTAGTTGCAAGTATTCTAATATGGTTTGCTTCAAATTATCCAAAAAATAAAGAGTATGAACAAATTATTCAATCAAAAATTGAACAAATTTCAAATGAAGATGAAATTATTGCACTTGAAAATGAACTTGCTTTATACAATCTTGAAAACTCATATTTAGGAAAACTAGGAAAAGTAAGTGAACCATTTTTTGCGCCTTTAGGTTTTGACTGGAAAATGTCAGTTGCCCTTGAAACAGGACTTGCAGCAAAAGAGATTGTAGTTTCAACATTGGGTATTTTATATGGTTTAGGGGACACTCATACGGAAGATTCAAAAACACTTATTAATAAAATTAAAGAAAATATCGAACCAGCAGCTGCAATTTCATTTATTGTATTTGTAATGATTTATTTACCATGTTTAGCAGCTTCCATGGTATTTACAAAAGAAGCAGGTGGATGGAGATATCTAGTTTATCTTTTCTTATTTACTACTACAACTGCTTGGATATTGTCATTTCTAGCATACAATATAGCTAAAACATTTTATTAAAATGATAATCACTATCATTTTAATAAATACTTAAGTTTTATTTCTCTATTATTTTGATATTAATTATCATTATAAGGAATAAAGATGAGTATTTTAATAATTGGGGCCGATGAAATTTCACCCATTAAAGATATGTTCAAAAGTTTTGGAATATTTTCTATTCAACATTGGGATGCTAGAAAAAAATCTTCTGCACCAAAAAAAAAGATACCTAAAAATACAGATTTAATTGTGATGTTAACATCATTTCTAAATCACAACACAATGCATAAATATAAAAACGAAGCAAAAAAAAGAGATATACCTTTTATATGTGCTAAAAGATCCGTAACTTGTGTTTACGATGAATATGTAAAAATTATGGGTATAAAAAATTGCGATGAATGTTACTCAAATTGCAAAAAGGCTAAAGTATGAAAAATAATATTTTAGATCTAGATAAAATAGGTTTTATTGATAACAAAGAGTTCTTACCCAATTTTTTTGATGAATTTAACACTAAAAATAGAATGAGACAACTTTTTTTAAATCTTGTTAATTGTATGATTCCAAAAAATTGTAGATTTGAAAAGTATGAACAAAAAACATACTCAAATTATGATTTAAAATCAGTTTTTCTAGCAAAATTACACAAACTAAAACCTGTATCTAATGTGTTCATATACAAAACAAATAAAATCTATAAATTTAACTTTTGCAAAAATTCAACACTGGTAATAAACAACTATAATAAGGGGAAATTTATAAATATAATGGTTTCAAATTCAGATTTAATACCATATGCAAACTTTCTTACTTATGCATTTAAGAAAAATAAATTAGAATTATTAGTTCAAAAAGATTACTTGTTTCATGAATTTATTACTAAAAAACTAAAAAAGATTCATCCTGATAAAACGATTATTAATCAAGGAAAAAGTTTATGTATTATAAAAAACAATGAAATAGTTTTAAAAATTTACAATTCATGGAAAAATATTGACAAAAGCAAATTAAATATTAAAAATGAACTTGACCATGCTTTAAATGAAATTAGTGATAATTATGACAAAGATATATACTTAATATATCCAAAAAATAAAAACTTTAACAAACATATTGAGCTAAAAATCAATGCTATAAAAGATAAAAAAAATAAAATTAAACTGATTCCTTATTCTTTAAGATCAGTTCTAAGACAAACAATTTAAACGAAGGAAAAAAAATGGCAACAGGAATATTTTATACTACAAGTACAGGAAATGCAGGTGAAATTGCAAGGGAAATTTCTAAACAATTGGGAAATATAGATGTTATTGAACTAAACAAAGAAAATTTATCTAAAATTAATGACTATGATAAACTTATTATTGGTGTATCAACTTGGGGAGATGGAGAACTTAATGATGACTTTGAAGATGTTTGGGATGATTTTTGTCAATTGAATTTTAATAATAAAACAATAGCTTTATTTGGCTTAGGTGATCAAGAAGGATATCCAGATGAATTTTGTAGCGCAATGGGTATAATATATGAGCAAGTAAAAGCTGGTAAAATTATAGGTTTTACATCCACTGATGGATATGAATTTGATTCTTCTAAATCTAATATTGATGATAAATTTGTAGGATTGGTTATTGATGAAGATAATCAAGACCACCTAACTCAACAAAGAGTTGAGAATTGGGTAAATGAAATTAAATCTGATATTTTATAGCAGTATATACTGCTACTTTAATTCAAAAGTAGTAGTATAAACCTCATCTTTAGAACTAACTTTAAAAGTCCAAGTTCCTAAACTTCTGTTTTTAATATATCTAAAATCATAAATTGAACCATGTCCCGCAGGAACAGTCATTTCTCTTGTTCTTGATACATTACCTTTAGGATCAATCCATTCAATAAGAATTGGTTCATCACTATTTTTTCTTATTGTTTCATATTTGCATATAATTGAATTTTCATCTTTCAAAATCAAACAATCTACACTTTTTTTTGTTTGTTCTTGAGCGTATGAAAAAACTATCCCAAACACTAAAGAAACTAAAACTTTTTTAATCATCTTTTTTACCTTCAAATTCATCTATAGCAACGTATTTTAAAAGCATAACTTTTAATGGTGAATAAATTGTTGTTAAAGTTACTATAGCTATTACTAATTGTGCAAATTTAAATAACCCACTACTTTCTTCTAAAAATAGACTTGTACCATAAAAACTAATTAGATATGAAATTATAGCTGAAATAACTACAGAAATTACTACAATTAAATTATAACTCATTTTCTTTTACCCATATTGCTTCTTCATTTATTTTTGGTCTATTTTTCAAGACTTCAAATGGTCTATAGTTTTCTTTATATCCCATTGAAAAATGATCTTTAATCCAATAACCTAAGTAAATATAAGGAATATTCATCTCTTTTGCAATTTTTATTTGAGCTAAAATTGAAAATTTTCCTATTGATAAATTTTCATAATCATGGTCATAAAAACAATAAATTGCTGACATTCCACTACTTAAAATATCAACTAAAGCAACACCAATTAAGTTATTGTCTCTAACATACAAAAACTCTTTGGCATACTCTTTTTTACCCTCAACATATGATTTTAAATAATCATTAGGATCTATAGGAGAAAAATTCCAATCTTTTTTATCTTGCATATATTCATGATATTTGTCATAAAGTTTTAAATGATCCATTGTCATAGATGGTTGTCTAATATAAAGTTTTGTATCTAAATTTTTATTGATTACTCTTTTTTCAGATTTTGAAAATTTGTAATTTTTAACATCTATTCTCATAGATATACATTTAGTACAATTTGAACATTCAGGTACAAAGTGCATTCTTCCAAATCTTCTCCAACCACGTTCAAGCATTTTTTCATACTCTTTTTCTCCGCAGTTATACATATATCTGTATCTAATGTCAGAAATTTCATCACTAAAATAAGAACAGTCTCTATTCTGTTCAACAAACTCTATGTCATTGTTTAAAATATGCATAAACTCTTACTACTCGTTTATTTTTTCTTTAATCTCTTTTGCTAAAGCTGTAATTTGTTTCATTTTTTCATCATTTGATAAAGAATCATCTATTAATTTTTTAATAAATGCACTTCCAACAATTACTCCATCAACATTTTTAGATTTCTCTTTACATGTTTTTTCATCAACTCCAAAACCTAAATAAATAGGTGTTTGAGTATGCTTTCTAATATTTGAAATCACAGATGACAAATCCTCTTCTTGACCACTTCCTGTAATCCCTGCATAAGCAACCATATAAATAAATTTCTTAGCATCTTTAACAAGTTCAGAAATTCTCTCATCACTATCCGTTGGAGCAACAAAAGTAATATTTGCTTTGTTGTATTTGTCAAACATTGCACCATAAGCTTTTGTCATCTCAAAAGGTAGGTCTGGAATAATCGTTCCATTAATTCCAAATTCATCTGCTTTTTGAAGGATATTTTCCATTCCATATCTAAAAAATGGATTCATATACCCCATCCACATAGTGTCAATTTGTGGAGCAACTGCTTTTGATACCTCAAAAAGGTCTTTCATTTTAAAACCATTACTTAATGCTTTTAAATTTGCCTTCTCAATAACAGGACCATCAGCAACTGGGTCTGAAAAAGGAATACCTAACTCAACAGTATCTACACCTGCTTCTTTTAAATTTAAAATCAAATCTATTGAAAAATTGTTACTTGGATATGAGCTTGTAATATAAGCAACTAGCTTCTTGCTATTTTGGTTATTCATCTAAAAAATCCTATAAAATCATTAATGCAGATATTCTAACAAAATATACCAAAAATAAATCTAATTTTGATATAATCTATACTTAATGGAATACATATAATTAGGATTTATTAAATGAGTATAATTAAAAATGATTTTGAAAAAATGAATATTACTAAAATTAAAAAATTTAAAAACAATAAAAAACTAACTATGATAACTGCATATGATGCACTATTTGCTAAACTTTTTGAAGATATAGCAGATATTATATTAGTTGGAGATAGTTTAAATATGAGTTTTGCAGGAAAACCTGACACACTATCAGCTACACTTGATCAAATGATATATCACACAAATGCTGTTTGCGCTGGAGCTAAAGATGCTTTTGTTGTACTTGACATGCCTTTTGGAACATATAACAACAAAGATCAAGCCATTGAAAATGCTGTAAAAGTTTACGCTCAAACAAACGCTGCTGCTATAAAAATTGAAGGTGGAGAAGATAGAGCTGAAATTATAGAGCATTTGACAAAAAACTCTATTGCTGTAATGGGTCATATTGGTCTTATGCCTCAATTTGTAAGAAGCGAAGGTGGATACAAAGTTAGAGGTAAAAATAAAGAAGATGAAGATCAACTAATAAAAGATGCTCTAGCTGTTGAAAAAGCTGGTGCATTTTGTATAGTTGTTGAAGGTGTTATGAGTGATGTTGCTAAAAAAATCACACAAGCTGTTAAAATTCCTGTAATTGGAATAGGAGCTGGTAATGTAACCGATGGTCAAGTTTTAGTTTGGTCTGATATGTTAGGTTTCTTTGAAGAGTTTAAACCAAAATTTGTAAGACACTACTTAGATGGTGCATCTTTAGTTAAAGATGCTGTAAATCAATACAGAACTGATGTTCAAAGTGGCGATTTTCCCTCTAATCAAGAAGAGTACTAAAGAGTACTAAAAGGACTTAAATAACACATGGAAAGAGTAGTTGAAGTAGAACAAATCTCATTTGAAGAAGAGTCAAGTGAAGTAAGTCTTAGACCCTCAAATTGGGATGATTACATTGGCCAAGAAAAAATCAAAAAAAATCTAAAAGTATTTATTACTGCTTCAAACAAAAGAAATGAAGCCTTAGATCATATACTTTTTTATGGACCTCCAGGACTTGGTAAGACTACTTTATCTTATCTTATATCAAATGAGATGAATTCAAATATAAAAGTAACAGCTGGTCCAATGATTGAAAAATCAGGTGATTTAGCAGCTATTTTAACAAACCTTGAAGAAGGTGATATTTTATTTATCGATGAAATTCACAGACTTAGTCCTGCTGTTGAAGAGATTTTATATCCAGCTATGGAAGATTATAGACTTGATATTATAATTGGTTCAGGACCAGCTGCGCAAACTGTTAAAATTGATTTACCTAGATTTACTTTAATAGGAGCAACAACAAGAGCTGGTATGCTTTCAAATCCTTTAAGGGAAAGATTTGGAATGCACTTTAGAATGCAGTTCTATACCCATGAAGAGTTAGCAAAAATCATTCAAAAAGCTTCAACTAAACTTGGTAAATTTTGTGAAAATGATGCCGCTTTAGAAATATCAAGAAGAAGTAGAGGAACTCCAAGGGTTGCACTTAGACTTTTAAGAAGAGTTAGAGATTTTTCTGAAGTTGAAAACGAAAATAAAATCTTTTTAAATAGATGTAAATTTGCTTTAGATGAATTAGGAGTAAATGAAACTGGTTTTGATGAAATGGATATAAATCTTCTTGAACTATTAGTTTCAAATAGAGGTAAACCAATGGGATTATCTACAATTGCCGCTGCTTTAAGTGAAGATGAGGGAACAATTGAAGATGCTATTGAGCCATATTTGCTAGCAAATGGATATATTGAAAGAACAGCTCGTGGTAGAGTTGCAAGTGTAAAAACATATGAAATGTTTAGACTTTCATATCCAGGAAGTGAAAAACTTGATGATAAAGGAAGCCTATTTTGAAAGCAATCTACTTTTTAATTGCAATTGCTATAGTAACTATATTTTTTATGGTTGATTTATTCAGCCCATTTTTAAAATCTTTAAGTGTTGCTGCACTTTTAACAATTGCTACAAGTTCTCAAACTTCATATTTTGAGAAAAAATTAAAAAGTAGAATTTTAGGTTCAACACTAATGACCATTATTATGGCAGGACTATTTTTCTTACCTTTACTTTATTGCATTTTTGCTTTTGCTAATTTCTTTAATGAGTTAAATCAACAAGAATTAATAAAACACATTAATCAAATTAAAGCTTGGACTCAAGGTGGAATACCTGATGATTTTGCTATTTTAAAAGAACTATTGCAAGATATTTTTGCAAGAATCAATGTTGCTCAATCTGTACAAGATGTTTTATCTTTAGGGGCATTCTTAGGTAAAAACTCTTTAAAATTTATGACTGATATGTTTTTTATTTTAATTTTCTTTTTCTTCTTTACTTTATATTCAAGAAATATTGAAATATTTTTAAAAGGTGTATTGCCTATTAAAAGAGAAGATTCTAAGGTTTTATTGGGTGAAAGCTCTTCTGTTATGACAGTTGTTTTATACTCTATTTTAGTAACTGCTATATTTGAGGGATTTTTATTTGGATTCTTTTTAACTTTTTATAATTATGATGGTTTATTATTCGGGGTTTTATATGGTTTTGCTTCATTAATTCCTGTAGTTGGTGGAATAATTATGTGGCTTCCTTTAGCTATTTATGAAGGAATGACGGGATCTATTACAACAGCAATTATAATAGCTGTGTATTCAATAATTATGATTTCAATAATTGCAGATACCTTTATAAAACCAATGATTATTAAATACATAAATCAAAATTTAGTAAAAACAAAAACTAAAGTAAATGAACTTTTGATATTTTTCTCTATTATTGCTGGACTTGCAACATTTGGATTTTGGGGAATGATTATAGGACCTGCAATGGTTACATTTTTTATATCAATAATGCAACTAATTAGAAAATATAGTGATGAGTTTAACGAAGATTAGTTTTTAAAATTATATGAAAAGAAGTAAAATTACTTCTCTTCACCACTTAAAGTTTCACCTTGGTAATATGAAATACCAAAGTCTAAATTAGATACAGAACTAAAACCCATACCTTCCATTATTCTTTGACAATAAGCACTTCTACTTCCACTTAAACAATAAACAACAATAGGTGTCTCTTTTTGATTTGCTAATTCTTGGATTGATTGATAAAATGAAGTTGTAGGACATAAATAATCTGTACCTTTAATTCTATTAGAAATCCATTCCATCCATTCTCTAGTATCAACTAAATTAAATTTAATCATACCTAAATCTCTTGCTTCTAAAAGTGATTCTAATTCTAAACCATTTACTTCAGGCTTATGTAAAATAGCTTCACACTCTTCTTTAGTTAAACCCCTTGAGTGAGTTGCAACTGCATCATGAGCATCTTCTTGACTTTTTAATTCATTTGCTTTTTCTTCAGTGTTAAAAATACCACAGTGGCATGAACCACAACTTGGAATTTCTTTTGTTAGTGCAGGTGTACAAGGACAAAGTCTATTATCCTCTTTTTCTCTTTCTTCAG
>JALRJW010000011.1 GCA_023268955.1 Aliarcobacter sp.
TCAATTAAAGAGGGACAATTAATTAATGCTGAGCTAGGTTTATCAGGTAGAATTATGCAAAGAACTGCAAAAACTGCAGATGATAATCAATTAGTAGAGTATTATTTCCAACTAACTTTAACTAATGCAGTTAATGGTTTAGCATATTGGGAGGATGAAGTTATAATTGGGAAATTGGGTTCTAACGATACAGTATCTTGGTAAGAAAGAATTTAAAGAATAATCATTTCTAAAAATATTTCAAAATAGAAATAATTTATATTATTGTAAGGAAAAAATTTAATGGCATTATTAAACAACGATAAAGATATCTTACCAATAAACAGTATTGCTGAATTATTATCTGCAAAACCTAGAACTCTAAAAATGTATGAAGATAAAGGATTATTTCCTAAAAAAGATTCTGCAAACAAAAAACTTTATTCTATTAATGATGTGAACATAATAGCTTTTGTACATTACTTAGCAAGTGTAAAAAAAATAAATGCAAATGGTATAAAATATATTCTAGACATGCTTGAAAATAATATGGATGAAAACAACAAAAATAAATTTCTTGCAAATGTTGAAACTACTCTTGAAACAATTTCAGGAACTGATGTACAAGATATTGAATCATTTTAATATCTAATACATCTACGTAAAACTCTTAAATACAAAACTTTTTTAATCTACAAATACCAAACAATGTAAAAAAATATTTTTCTCTTAACATAAATTTTTACAACTATTAATTATTATACTAACATTTATTAAGTTAGTTTTTAACATTACTTATGTTAGTATGAAACATACTTTGTGTAATAATTATTAATTAATTATGAAATTATTTACTTAAAGGAGTTTCAGTATCAACGATAAAAAAGTAAAATTAGAAGTTAAAAACCTTTTTAAAGTTTTTGGTTCTAAACCTAAACAAGCCATCAAAATGTTAAATGATGGTCAAAGTAAAAAAGAGATTTTTAACAAAACAAAAATGACTATTGGTGTTCAAGATGTCAGCTTCAAAATTTATGAAGGTGAAATATTTGTAATTATGGGTTTATCTGGTTCTGGTAAATCTACACTAGTTAGGTTACTAAACCGTCTTATTGAACCAACTTCAGGCCAAATCTTAATAGATGATATAGACATCACGAATTTTAATGATAAAGAACTTTTAGATATTAGAAGAAAAAAAATCTCAATGGTATTTCAATCATTTGCATTAATGCCTCATATGAATATTATTGATAATACATCTTTTGGACTTGAAATAAGCGGTATTTCTAAAGAACAAAGATATGAAAAATCTAAAGCAGCTTTAGAACAAGTTGGATTAAAAGGTTATGAAGAAGCTTATCCCGATGAACTTAGTGGTGGTATGCAGCAAAGAGTTGGATTAGCAAGAGCATTGGCAAATAATCCAGATATTATGCTTATGGATGAAGCATTTTCAGCCCTTGATCCACTTATTAGAACAGAAATGCAAGATGAACTTTTAGAGCTTCAAAGTAACGACAAAAGAACAATTGTATTTATCTCTCACGATTTAGATGAAGCTATTAGAATAGGCGATAGAATCGCTATTATGCAAGATGGAGTTATCGCTCAAATAGGAACTCCTGAAGATATTATCAATAATCCTGCAAATGATTATATTAAATCATTTTTTAAAGGTGTTGATGTAACAACAGTTTTAAATGCTTCACATATTGCTAGAAAAGTAAGATCAACCATCATAAATAAAGAAGGTACCGGATTAAAATCTGCATTACAGTATATCAGTGATTTTGATGATGATTACGCATATTTCATTGAGAAAAATGGAAAATATCTAGGTATTTTAACCCTAGAATCTTTAAAAGAACAAAAAGATCTTGGTGGAACAATCCATGATGCAATTATCGATGAAAAACCTATTGATGAAAACATGCAAATTTCAGATTTTATTTCTCATGTTGCAGAACATACTTATCCAACAGCTGTAATCGATGAAAATGGAAAATACAAAGGAACTATTTCTAAAAGTAGACTTTTAAAAGTATTTGATGAAGGACTTGAAGAAGAAGTTGAAAAAGGAGAAACACATGAGTAATGATCCATGGGGAAATGCATCAACGGCACAAGATCAAAAAGAATCATCTGTAAATTGGTCTAATGATGCTGCAAATATTCCTGAAGAAGAAGTACCTTTTGATATTTTAGATCCATTTAAAGATGCAATTATTCCATTTGATGATTGGACAAATAGTGGAATTGATTGGGTAGTTGAAAACTATAGAGATGTTTTTTTAGCAGCAAAAGCACCTATTGATATAGTTTTAAAATCAATTGAAAGCTTTTTACTGTTTTTAAATCCTTATGTAGTGATTTTATTTTTTGTACTACTTGCACTACAATTTTCAAGTAAAAAAATGGCATTTGGGACTTTGGCTTCTTTATTAATTATAGGGTTTATTGGTGCATGGGAAGAGTCTATGATAACTCTTTCACTTGTGATAACCTCTGTAATTTTTTCAATAATCATAGGATTGCCTCTTGGTATTTGGTGTGCTAAGAGCGATAGAGTTGATAAAGTAGTAAGACCAATACTTGATGCCATGCAAACAACCCCTGCTTTCGTTTATCTTATTCCAATTGTTATGCTTTTTGGAATTGGAAATGTACCTGGTGTAATTGTGACAATTATATTTGCGTTGCCACCACTTATTAGACTTACTAATCTTGGGATTAGACAAGTACCTGAAGATTTAATTGAAGCATCAAGATCATTTGGAGCAAGTTCAAAACAAATGCTTTTTAAAGTTCAAATTCCTGTTGCCATGCCAACTATTATGGCAGGTATCAACCAAACTTTAATGCTAGCTTTATCAATGGTAGTAATTGCATCTATGATTGCTGTTGGTGGTTTAGGTCAAATGGTTTTAAGAGGTATTGGAAGACTTGATGTAGGTTTAGCAGCTGTTGGTGGTTTGGGGATTGTTTTATTAGCAATAATTTTAGATAGATTAACTCAATCAATGGGTCAAAAAGACAAAAGTGATAAATCTAAATGGTATGAAAAAGGACCATTAGGTTTAGTTTATAAAATATTCAATAAATAAAAGGGAGATAATTTATGAAGAAAAATTTGATATTAAGTACAGTTGCAGCAACTTTACTTTCAACAAGTGCATTTGGAGCTGATACATTAGCTCAAGCATTTGAAGAGGGAAAATTTAGTGGAGAGTTAAAATCTCAATATTTTCAAAAAGAGAGTAACACAAACCAAACTGTAAGTATTTGGACAAATGGTGGAAATTTATCTTACGAAACAGCATCTTTTAATGGATTAAAAGGTGGATTAACTTTCCAATTTGCAAGTGTAGGAGCTGAAGATTTAGATGAAAATCCAACTGCTTATGATTTAGACCAAAATCTTGGAGGGGCAGTAATGTCTGAAGCTTACTTAGCTTACACAAGAGGAAATACAACTGGTAAATTTGGTAGACAATATATTTCAACTCCTTTAATTAAAGGGTCTGATTCAAGAATTATAAAAGAATCTTTTGAAGCATATACTGTTACAAACAGTGATTTACCTGATACTAAAATCATGGCTGGTCTTGTAACAAAATTCCAAGGAAGAACAGATGGAAATGAAGGTGCACCTGAATTTGATAAATTAGGGGATGGTGTATATACTGTTTATGTAACAAATAACTCAATTGAAAATTTAAGTTTAGCAGCTCAGTATGTTAGAGCAACAAAATTCACATCAGATAACAAAGATATCACTCTTTACTATTTAAATGGTTCATATGATTTTGGAATGTTTAAATTAGGTGCTCAATATTATGGTTCAGATGATGATAATACTGCAGATACAGATTACTATTTATCAAACAGAGATGGTAGCTTATATGCTTTAAATGCTTCAACAAATATTGGTGATTTATCTTTAGGTGCATCTTATAGTAAAGTTTCAAAAAATGGTGGTGTTTCTGCTTATAAATTAGGTAATGGTGCTGATTATATTTATACATGGACTTGGATGTATGGTGGAGTATATGATGCAGACACTACAGCATATAGCATAAATGGTTCTTACAAATTTACTGACAAATTATCTGCAAACTTCATCCACGCAAATTGGGAAATTGCTAATACAGGAAATAGTAAAGAAACTGATATTATCGTGGATTATAAATTTACAAAAGCACTTTCAGCTAGATTACTTTATGCTGATTTAAATGACAATGCTGGTTTTGGAAAATATAAATCAAGATTATACGTATCTTATAAATTCTAAGGAGAAACAATATGAACTTTAAAAAAATTGCATTAACAACTTTAGCAAGTACAGTATTAGCATCATCACTTTTTGGTGCTAAGGTAACAGCACTTAAAACAAATATTGCTGAAGAAGCATTTCAAATGGAAATCGTGGCTGAAGTTTTAAAGAAAATGGGTCATGATGTTGAGATTTCAAATGATATGAACTATGATATTGCATATCAAACAATTGCAAACAACGCTAAAGGTGAAGAAGTTTATTTTTTAGCTGGAAGTTGGGATCCATTACACAATGGAAAAATTAAA
>JALRJW010000060.1 GCA_023268955.1 Aliarcobacter sp.
AAGATATTACAAAAGATAAAAAGATATTAGTTGTAATTAGTCCTAAAAAAGATTTGCATAGACAAATTTATGTATCAGGAAATTACTTATATTTTGAAGATATTATAAAAGCAAGTGGAAATAAAAATGCTTATTTTTCAACTTCAAGTATGCAACCTGTTGTAAATGTTGAAAAAATTATTAAAATGAATCCAGATATCATAGTTTTATTAGCTCCTTTTTATGATGGAAAACCTGATGAACTTGAAACACTAAAGAATTCATGGAAAGAGTTGCCAATAAATGCTAGCAAAAAAGATTACATTTATGCTGTTGATAAACTATATGCAGGAATTCCTAGCGATAGGGTAGTTTATTTTATGAAAGATTTTAAAAAGATTTTAGAAGATGTTAGAAGTAAAGAATTACAATAGTTCAATTTTGCATGAGATTTCATTTTCTTTAAAAGAGAATGAAAATCTTATTATTTTAGGGCAAAATGGTGCTGGAAAATCAACTTTAGCTAAAGTTATGTCAAATCTTATCACAAATGACAAAGTAGAACTTTTTGGAAGAAATATTTCAGATATAAGTGATTACGATAGAGCGAAACTTATAAATTATATTCCTCCAAAACTATCAATATTTGATGAATATATTACATTAAGAGAGTTTTTAGAACTCTCTTTTGTATCAAATGTAGATAATGAAAAAGTTGATAAAATAATCAAACTTCTAAAAATTAGAAAATTAGAACATAAATTTTGTAACTCATTTAGTTCAGGTGAAAAGCAACTTTTATTGTTAGCAAGTGCCATAATACATGATGCAAAAATTACTATTTTTGATGAACTTACAGCAAATTTAGATATCAATAGACTAAAAGAGGTTTATGATATTTTTAACTCAAATTTAATGCAACAAAAAATTATAATTACCCATAATCTTGATTTAGCATACGCTTTAAAGTATAAAATTTTATTTATAAATGATGGAATTATAGAGTTTTTTGGTGAGCATGATGAGTTTTTCAAAAATGAGAATTTAAAAAAGTTTTACAATGATTCAATCCAAAAAGTAAATAATCACTTGGTGGTGAATTTATGAAAAAGATATTGTTTGTAATTAGTATTTTTTTACTTTTAGTTTCTCCATTTTTAGGTGAAATTGATCTAAATTATAAAAATATTTTTGACTCAAATTCTATGGCTTGGACTGTATTTTGGGATTTAAGGGTTCCTAGGGTTATTATGGCGTTTTTTGTTGGGGGAATATTAGCTTTAGGTGGTTTGATATTTCAAATTGTTTTTAAAAATCAACTTATCACTCCATATACTTTGGGTATTTCAAGTGGAACAACACTTTTTACAGCTATTTCAATAGTGTTTTTCCCCTTTGTAAATATGAGTATTTCAGCAATCTTTGGCTCAATTTTAACTGTTATGATTTTATATTTCATCTCAAAAAAGATGAACTCAAATTCAATTGCAGTTTCTACAAACTCATTACTTTTAACAGGAATTGCACTATCATATTTTTATGCTTCTGCTTTAATGTTAGTTTTTTACATGAGTAACTTGCAAGAAAATTATTCAATTGTTAGATTTACTTTAGGAAGTTTAGATACCGTTGGATATACAAATAGTGTGATTATGTTAGTGGTTAGTTTAGTTTTTTTATATGTGATTAATTTTTATAAAAAAGATATAAAACTATTGCTTATTTCAAATGATACAGCCTTTTTAAAGGGTTTAAACGTAAATAAAATCAATATCATTTTACTTGTTTTAGTTTCACTTTGTGTTGGAATTAGTATTAGTTTTGTTGGACCCATTGGTTTTATTGGCCTTGTAATTCCTCATATTATTAAGTTAATCTACAAAAAAAGTGCAGATAAACTATTTTTCCCTGTATTTTTTTATGGTGGAATTTTCTTGGTTTTAAGTGATTTGATTTCAAGAAATTTAAATACAGATTCAAGTTTGCCTATTGGTGTTGTTACAGCATTTATAGGTGCGCCATTTTTTGTGTATTTATTGGTTAGAAGAACGAAGAAAGGTTAATAAATTGAAAGCTATTTGCATAAGTGCCATTGCATCAAATCAAGGAAAAACAACGCTAACAAGTGCCTTGCTTTATCACTATAAAAATTCAGTGAGACCTTTTAAAATAGGTCCTGATTTCATTGACCCAATTTTTCATGAAAAAATATCTCAAACACCAAGTGTAAATCTTGATACAAATATTATGAATAAAGAGCAAGTAAAATGGCTATTT
>JALRJW010000061.1 GCA_023268955.1 Aliarcobacter sp.
CCTGATGTCACCATCTGGATAGCAGCACCAATATCAAACAAGCTTATGCCCGATTGAAAAGCTCTTTCCTTGTCGACATCAACCTTCCACTCAATCTTATATTTTGGAAGACTATCATCAATTCCGGTGATACCTTCAATATTAGATAAGCCAATTTTAGGTGCAATTACACCAATAGGTGGTACAGCCCAAATTATTGGTTGGTTGATTTTATTTTTTGCATTAATAAAGGAATAAATCTTGACAGCAATGGAACAAATCCAAAAAGTTAGAGACTCTAGATGGTTCTCTAATTTAACTACTGCAATTATTATTGCTTATGCTTCTATTTTAGGTTTTAAAACACTTGATCAAGTTGAAACTAATTATGATTTATTTTTAAGAGCCGCTGATTATTTTGTAACTATTTATTTTGTGTTTGAATTAGCAATTAAAATGGTATCTGAAAAGAAATTAACAAACTTTTTTAAATCAGGTTGGAATATTTTTGATTTTGTAATTGTTGTAATTACACTTTTGCCTTTAGAATCATCAAGTTTTGCTGCAATTGCAAGGCTTATGAGGGTGTTTAGGATTTTAAGACTATTTACAGCACGTCCTGAGCTAAAAGCTATAATTGATATGCTTATTAAAGCTATTCCTTCTATAATTGATATTGTAATATTGATGTTTATAATCTTCTATATTTACGCAATTATTGGAAGTTTCTTCTTTGTTGATTTACCATCTGGATTATGGAAAGATTTCTTAATATCTATGCTTACATTGTTTAGGGTTCTTACCTTTGAAGATTGGACAGATGTAATGTATGAAGCTATGGAAGTTTATCCATGGGCATGGGTATATTTTGTTTCATTTGTAATTATTGCTGCTTTTGTGTTTTTCAATTTATTTGTTGCAGTTATCATTGGAGAAATGCAAAAACTTCAAGAGGCTGAAATGAAAGAAGAGATACATGAAGATAGTAAAAAACTGGATATTATTTTAGAAGAGATGAAAGAGTTAAGAGCTGAAGTAAAAAGACTCAAAGAAAAAGATTAAAATGGAAAAATTTACAATATTAGGTTTAGGATGGCTTGGCTATCCTTTATCTAAGAAATTAAAAAATCAATTTCACATAAAAGCAAGTGTTAGAAGCCAAGAAAGAATTCTTGATTTTAAAGATGATGTAAATTCAAATTATGAAGTATTTGTTTTAAATGAAAATAACCTTGAAAATTTAGAATTTTTGTTAGAAACAGACTACTTGTTTGTAAATTATCCACCTTCAAAGTTTGATGATTATTTAACTTTTTTAGACAAAATTTATAGTCATGAAAAAATTAGAAAAATAAAAAAGATATTTTTTATAAGTTCAACGTCCATTTATCCAGATTTAAATGAAGAATTTACTGAAGATTATGAAATAAAAGAACCTAAAACAAAAATTGTATTTGATGCAGAACAAACTATAAAAGATAGAACAGATTATATTTTTAGAGTATCTGGACTTATGGGATATAATAGGATTGCAGGGAAGTATTACAGTGGAAAAGAAGTAAAAGATTCAAATGCTGTTGTAAATTTTATACATAGAGATGATGTTATAAATGCTGTTGAATTTTTTATAAAAAATGAATTAGAAAATGGAATTTATAATTTAGTAGCTCCAAATTATCCAACAAAAAAAGAGATTTATAGTTTAAATTGTGAAAAATTAAACATAAACTTACCTATATTTAAAGAAAATAATAACTTAAAAACTAGAAAAATAATCGGAAAAAAACTTTTAGATAAAGGCTTTAAATACGACTACAACAATCCTCTAGAATTTTCATAAAATTAAGATAATTTTAGACTAAAAAGCTATAATATATTTTTATTATTAAGGCTTCGTAAATGGGAAAATTTTCTATAAAATTTAAATTAATTTTTTTGTTTGTTATTATTAAACTTTTACCTTTATTTATTGTTTCATATATTGCTTATTTAGGTATTGTAAAACTTGGAGATTATTTTGATGATACAACTAGATATCTTTCTAATAGTTCTAAAGAGATTATTGTTAACACTGCAAATGAAGCTATTGAAGATAGTGTAAAAAACTTAGATAAAAAAGCCCAAGATTCACTTGAAAGATTAACTTATGAAATTGCACTAAATGTTGCAGATTTCTTATACCAAAGAGATGAAGATATAACCTTCTTATCAAAATTAGATATTAATCAAACTATTTTAGAGGATTTTTATAACTCTAAAAAAAGAAACATTATCGTACATGAAGATTATAAATACAATGATAATACTTCAAAATGGGAAAGCACAAAACTACCATCTCAAATTACTAGAGAAAAATCATCAGCAAATTTAATAGATAATGATAAAGAGTTTAA
>JALRJW010000070.1 GCA_023268955.1 Aliarcobacter sp.
TTACATATGATTATTTAATTGTTGCTGCGGGAACTAGGACTTTTTTTCCACCTTCAATTCCAGGACTTAATGATGCTCATGATATTAAAAAATTACAATGGGCTATGTACTTTAAACAAAGTTTTGAGAATCAATTATTCAAAAAAATTCAAGATGAAGCTAAACAGTGTGAAGATACAAATATTGTTGTTGTTGGTGCTGGTTTGTCTGGTGTTGAAATTGCAGCTGAAATGGCTTATAACTCAAAAAAATTCTTCAAAAGAGGAAATTTTTCTTGTGATAACTTAAAGATTTCACTAATTTCTAGTGCTGATACTATTTTACCAGGTCTTGATAGAGAATTAATTAATATCTCTCATCAAAGATTAAAAGAGCTTGGGATTAAAGTTATAACAGGCACAAAACTTACAAAAATGGAAGATGGTTTTGCTTATCTTTCAAATGGTACAAAAATATTCCAATCTTTCCTTATTTTTACAGGGGGTATTGAATCTTCAAAAATCAAAGGTTTAGAAGATTTTGATACAAATGGAAGAGGTCAAATTAAAGTTAATAAATATCTTCAAACAAAAGAATACAAAAATGTTTACGCAGTTGGAGATATCGCTGAAATTAGAGATAGTAAAGGTGAATTGATGCCTCCAAATGTTACTATTGCTAGAATCTCAGGAACGGTTGCTGGTAAAAATATTTTAAATAGTATCGCTAAAAGAGGATTAATTGAGTGTAAACCAAAATTAGAGGGTATTTTAATTGCCCTTGGTGGTAAATATGCTGCTGGAAATTTATATGGTCTTGTAAATGTAAAAGGTACTTTAGCTTACATGATTAAAAGTTACGTGTTTAGTTCATATAGAAAACCTCTTTTAAAACTTATCAAAAAAGGTTACAGCAGACTTAAGAAATTAAAAGAAAACGCATAGTTTTCTTTTAATTTAATCCTTTAAAATCTTTATTAAAATTCCATTTTCTTTATCTCTAAAAATTATTTCTTTTTGATTTTGCGTTAATAAATTGTATAAAAACTCTTTTTCATAAGTACTATTAATATATTGTTTGTTAAATTCACTAGAATCCATGCATTGCAAGAAATCTTTGCAAACCTCATCTTTATAAACTTTTAAATCTAAAACTACAGTTCCTGCTGATAAAATTTGCAAATAAACATAATCTTCATAATAATTTATAAAACCCTTATCGTAAAATTTCATAGCAGGGGTTTTTATAACTATTGTTGCTGTATTTGAGTGAACTAAATTTTTAGAAGAACATGCAGAAAAAAGAAGTGTAAATAGACTAATAGTAAAAATAGTAATAAGATTTTTTATATCTAATCCTTTGTTTTAAAAAATTTTACTATAATAAGCCAAAAATATCATAAATTTTAAAAAAATTTAAAAATATCAATAAGGTTTAAACATTGTTAGTACATATTTGTTGTTCAGTAGATAGTCACTATTTTTTAGAAAGAATCCAAGAAGAGTTCCCAAATGAAGAGTTAGTTGGATACTTTTATGACCCTAATATTCATCCATATGGTGAATATAGATTAAGATATTTAGATGTTGAATACTCTTGCAAAAAATTAGGAATAAAACTAATTGAGGGTGCTTATAATCTAGAAGAGTGGCTAAAAAAAGTTAAAGGTATGGAGCATTTACCTGAAAAAGGTGATAGATGCACAGTTTGTTATGATGATAGACTTGAAACAACTGTTAAAAAAGCTGTCGAATTAGGTCATGATAAATTCACTTCAACTTTACTAATTTCTCCGAAAAAATCACAAGAAAAGCTTGATAAAATTGGACATAATTTAGAGAGTTTAACGGGTGTGAAGTTTATTTTTAGAGACTATAGAAGTGGAAATGGTCAAGAACTGCAAGGTCAAAGGGTAAAAGAAAATCAACTTTATAGACAAAATTATTGTGGATGTTTATTTGGACTAGAGCCTCAAAGGGCTGCTCAAAAGAAAATCATGGATGAAATGTTTAATCCAATTTCAAACCAAGTTTTGCCGGAGTCTATTGAAGAAAGATTAGAGCTTTACAATACAAGAACTAAGCTTGAAGAGGAAGAAAAAGAGTATAAAATCATTAAACAAAGATTTTTAAACTATAGACTTCTAAGCGGTAAAGTTATTGCAAACAAAGATGTTGTGCCATCATACATCATGTGCTATTCAACTATAAACAGAAACAGAACAAATGGAAGAGTTGAATACACAAAAGATGGTATTTCATATCTTCTTAAATACTTTACATCACCAGTGTTTGAAATTATCAAATGGGTTTCATCTCTGGATAATGCTACT
>JALRJW010000155.1 GCA_023268955.1 Aliarcobacter sp.
ACATTTAAAAGAATGGCTATGAATGATGAAGAAACAGTTGCTCTAACAGCGGGTGGTCATACTTTTGGTAAATGTCATGGTGCAGGAGATGCTGCAAATGTGGGACCTGAACCTGAAGCTGAAGGGTTAATTGCTCAAGGTTTAGGATGGCTAAGTAAATTTTTAAGTGGAAAAGGTGATGACACTATAACAAGTGGAATTGAAGGTTCATGGACTCCAAATCCTACAAAATGGGATAACGGTTACTTTGATTTACTTATGGGATATGATTGGGAACTTACAAAATCACCAGCAGGTGCTTGGCAATGGGTTCCAAAGGATGTTAAAGAAGAACACTTAGCACCAGCTGCCCATGATCCTAGTAAAAAAGTTACTACTATTATGACAACAGCTGATATGGCTATGAAAATGGATCCAATTTATAATAAAATTTCAAAAAGATTCCATGAAAATCCACAAGAGTTTTCTGATGCCTTTGCAAGAGCTTGGTTTAAATTAACTCATAGAGATATGGGACCAAAATCAAATTATGTAGGTCCAGAAGTTCCTAATGAAGATTTAATTTGGCAAGACCCAATTCCTGCTAGAGATTATGAATTAATTGATTCAAATGATGAAAAACAATTGAGTCAAGAGATTTTAAACAGTGGTTTAAGTGTTTCTCAATTAGTATCAACTGCTTGGGCAAGTGCTAGTTCATATAGAGATTCAGATAAAAGAGGTGGAGCAAATGGAGCAAGAATTGCTTTAGCACCACAAAAAGATTGGGAATCAAATAAAGGCCTTGATGAAGTTATAAAAGTACTTGAAAAAATCAAAGATGATTTTAATAGTAAAAATTCTTCTAAAAAAGTTTCATTAGCTGATTTAATTGTATTAGCAGGAAATGTTGCTGTTAAACAAGCAGCTAATAATGTAGGGATAGATATTGAAGTTCCATTTAGCGCGGGAAGAACAGATGCAACACAAGAACAAACTGATGTTGAATCATTCCAATATCTTGAACCAATTGCAGATGGATTTAGAAACTATGAAAAATCTAAATATACATTTAGCGCAGAAGAGTTACTAATAGATAAAGCACAACTTTTAACTCTAAATATTCCTGAAATGACTGTATTGGTTGGAGGAATGAGAGCTTTAGGTGCAAATTATGAAAACTCTAATTTAGGTGTATTTACTCAAAATGTTGGAACTTTAAATAATGACTTCTTTAAAGTTTTACTTTCAATGGATACAACTTGGTCACCTATTTCAAAAGATGAAAATATCTTTGAAGGTAAAGATAGAAAAACTGGAACTGTGAAATATAAAGCAAGTAGAGTTGACTTAGTATTTGGTTCAAATTCTCAATTAAGAGCGGTTGCTGAAGTTTATGCTCAAGAAGATGCAAAAGAAAAATTTGTTAAAGATTTTGTAAAAGCTTGGACAAAAGTTATGAATCTTGGTAGATTCGATTTAAGAAAATAACATAAAATTAATAGCAAGAGATATTTTTCTTGCTCTTGCTATTAAAACTAAAGTTTTAAAACGCCCTTAACTCTATTAATTGTATCTTGCTTACTTAAAGTTAACCTAATTATCGAATTTTCATTTGCTTTTAAATCATGGGGAATATTTCCCTCTAAAGTTAATATATCGCCTTTATTTAGAGTATGAATCTCTCCATTTACTCCAAAATCAATATTCCCATCAAAAACTTCAACAACAATTGGAAATGGTGTTTTGTGCTCTTTCATAATTTGATTTTCTTTAAGTAAAATTCTAATTTCTTTAGAAAAACTCGACTCAAAAAGAACAGTTATATTTGGTTTATTTTCATTAAATTCTAAATTTTTAAGTATATTG
>JALRJW010000164.1 GCA_023268955.1 Aliarcobacter sp.
GATCCCACTAAAGCACCAGTAATAATTAAAGCAGTATTTTCCAATGTAAAACCAATACCTGCAGCTGCCCAACCTGAGTAAGAATTTAACATCGATATCACTACAGGCATATCTGCTCCTCCGATAGGTATAATTATTAAAAAACCTATTGCTAATGAGGCTGCAATCAATATCCAAAAAATTTGTTCTGATTGGTTTGCAATTAAATACCCTATTAAAGTAATTATCGAAATTCCAATAACCGCATTTAAAATATGTTGTCCTGGAAAAGTGTTAGATGAAGAAGGAAATGTCGTGGGTGAACACAAAGGTTATGCTCACTATACAATTGGGAAAAGAAGAGGATTTATTGTTAAAGGTGCCCATGAACCTCACTTTGTAACAAAACTAAATCCAAAAGATAATACTGTTGTTGTTGGTAAAAAAGAAGCTTTAGAAGTAAATGAAGTTATTGCAAACAACTTAAACATGTATATTAGTGACACTGAATTTACAGGTAGCGTAAAATTAAGATATAGATCAGTATCAACTCCATGTTCTGTTAAAATTGAAGATGGAAAAGCAATAATTAAACTTGATGAACCAGCTTTTGGAGTTGCTTCAGGACAATTAGCAGTTTTTTATGATGGAGTAAAAGTAATTGGAAGTGCTTGGATAAAATCAACTAAATAAAGAATTAGTTGATTTTTAAGAAACTCATATTTTAATTTAGGAAGAAAATTTCTTCCTAAATTAATTTTTTAATCAAAGATTAGAATGAATAGTTTAAGCTAACTAATACTTTATTGTAATCATCTACAGAATCTTCAGCTGTTACATCACCATATAATACTGAACCAGAGAATGAATCAGTAAATGAATAACCAACTGTTAAATTTAACTCTTTTTCTTTATCATCAGCTGCACCATAAGTAGTTTGACCATAAACTAATCCTAAATCAACACCTGAAACTGAATATCCTAAAGTTCCATATACTGTTCTAGCATCAGTTCCATAAACTTGGTTTCCGTCTTCAAATGGGCTCATGTTATCATCGCCAAATGTTAATGCTCCTGTATAGTCTTTATCTGTACCTATGTACCCTAACGCTACAGATAATCCTTCAATTGAAGTAGAAGCTTCTAATTGATAAATTGCACCACTTTTTGCATTATCTAAATCTTCAACAGAATAATGAGCTAAGGCTCCAAACATATCTGAAGAATATGTTGTTTTTAAACCATATAAATCTAAATTATCTTTCATCGTGTAATAATATGGTTTTAATTCGAATCCTGCTAAACCTGAATATGTTACTTCAGTAATGTATGCCTTTTCAGATAATTTTGAAAAATCAGAAATTCCATCATATCCCGCAACTCCAACTTTATCAGATGCAGCTAAAATTATTGTCGTATCAGGAATAGCTGTAATAGATGCAACTACTGCTTCATGATAGTCACCAGCCCATTCTAAACCTATAGCTTGTCTACCTGCAGTAATTGAAAATCCTTCAGTTGCATAAGTTAAATTTGCTTCTGATAAAATTGAATTTGATGTAAATGCTGAATCAAATTCAGTATCATTTTCCTCAGATAAAGCTGTTGAACCAACAAATGCTACTTTAGCCGATACACCCATATATGAACCCGTTTCAAATCCTAAACTTACAGTTCCTGATGAATAACCATTATCTGTGTCTCCGTTAGTATTTCCTACTTCATAATTTGAAGTTTCATAATACGCATCTAATGCACCAGAAACTTTACCTTCTTTAAAAGCACCATCAATTGAATCAGCTGCAAAAGCCATAGTAGAAGATAATAATAATCCACTTGCAATAATACTTAATCTTTTTGTCATTTTAAACCTTTAATTTTAATTTTTTGGAATGTTATTAAAAAAATTCTTAAATAGGAATTAATTTGATAACGATTCTCAGTATTTCTTAATTTGATTTTTTTCGCGCTTTCAAATTTCAGAAATTTTAGAAGAACAGTGTAATTATATACCCAAGTGAATATTATGTAAATACAGTATTTGTATAATTTTTATACAATAGCTATTTTTTTGCTATTATATATCAATTAAGTACCTTTTTGATAAAATACATACAATTAAATCTTAAGGAATAAGAATGTCTACATTTAAACTTTTTAGTGGTACTGCAAATCCAGAGTTTGCTGAAAAAGTTGCAAATTATTTATGTGTTCCAGTTTCACAAGCATCTTTAAATAAATTTAGTGATGGTGAAATTTCTGTTCAAATTACAGAAAGTGTTAGGGGTCAAGATGTATTTATTGTTCAACCAACATGTGCTCCTGCAAATGATAATTTAATGGAATTATTAATCATGGTTGATGCTTTAAAAAGATCAAGTGCAAAATCAATTTCTGCAGTAATCCCATATTA
>JALRJW010000183.1 GCA_023268955.1 Aliarcobacter sp.
ATAGTTTAAAACTATTAGGTTTAACTAATAAATCTTATGGTTATCACAGAGTTAGAGTTGATGGCATTTCTGAAGTTATTGAAGATACACAAGCTAACCATGTCCTTATGTCAAGAATGGGTGGGAAAACAAAGTTTAAAATAATCGATGATCTAAAAACTAAGTTAGAAAATCCTCCTTCATATATGCCTACAATCAAAGATATCATCACTGTAGATGGTATTAGAGTCATCTTTGAAAATGGATGGGGATTAGTTAGAGCATCAAACACAACTCCAAAACTTGTAACAAGATTTGAAGCTGATAATTTAGAGAATGCAACAGTTTATCAAGATGCTTTAATGAAACTTTTTGATGAAGTGAAGTAAGAAAAATGAAAAAATCATTTAAGAAACTAAGTAAATTTAAATACTCTAAGAATAAAGTTTTAAAAAATAAAAAAATTAATTTATGGGATGAAATGTTTAGTAAACTAGATGATTTTTCAGCTGATTTTATGAACAAAAGATTTCAACCAGATCAAAAAAGACAATAAAAGGACAAATAAAAAATGAAAATTAGAAAATGTTTATTCCCAGCGGCTGGATATGGTACTAGATTTTTACCTGCAACTAAAGCAACTCCAAAAGAGATGCTTCCTGTGCTTACTAAACCACTTATTCAATATGGAGTAGAAGAAGCTATTGAAGCTGGAATGGACACTATGGCTATAGTTACAGGTAGAGGTAAAAGAGCTATAGAAGATCACTTTGATATCTCATATGAACTTGAACATCAAATAAAAGGGACAAGTAAAGAACACTATTTAACTGAAATTAGAGATGTAATTACTAAATGTACTTTTTCTTACACTAGACAAGTAGAGATGAAAGGTTTAGGTCACGCGATTTTAACTGGTGAAACACTAATTGGAAATCAACCTTTTGCAGTAATTTTAGCAGATGACTTATGTGACAATGATAGCGAAGCTGGAAGTGTTTTATCTCAAATGGTTAGATTATATGATAAATACAAATGTTGCATAGTTGCTATTGAAGAAGTTCCTAAAGAGCATACAAACAAATATGGTATCATCGAAGGAAAATTAATGGAAGATGATGTATTCGTTATTTCAAATATGGTTGAAAAACCAGATCCTGAAGTTGCACCTTCAAACTTGGCAATTATTGGAAGATATATTTTAACTCCAGATATTTTTGATGTAATTAGAGATACGAAACCAGGTAAAGGTGGAGAGATTCAAATAACTGATGCACTTATGACTCAAGCTCAAAAAGGTATGGTTTTAGGTTATAAATTCAAAGGTAAAAGATTTGACTGTGGAAGTGTTGATGGTTTTGTTGAGGCTACAAACTACTTTTATCAAAAAGAAATAGCTCAAACTATAGAAAAAACAAAAGAAAAAAAGAAATAAAAATGATAAAGATACTTTACATTATTTAAATTTTAGATTATAATGTAAAGTAAATTTATCATTAGGCATTCGTATGGAAGATATAAAAGTATATGCTAATAAAGAATTAACTGGAAAAATTTTCTTTGAAAAAGATGAAAATTTTTTTGGTTTTAACTATTTAACAAATAACAAAACCATATCTTTAGCAATGCCATTTAAAAACTCTACTTATATTTGGAAATATTGTTTACATCCTATTTTTGATATGAATATGCCAGAAGGATATTTATTCGAAATTTTCAAAAAATTTCTGACTAAAGAGTATGGATATATTAATGATTTTATTATATTTAGCCATATTTGTCCAAATATACAAAGTAGACTTACATTTGAATCACAAACTTCCAAAAGCAAATTTGAAAATTTAAATTTGGAAGATATACTTGAAAATGACAACAATACTACTTTTATAAAAATTGTAAATATGTTTTTAAACAAAAATGCCATTTCAGGTGTTCAGCCAAAATCTTTAGCAATTTTAAAAGACAAAGAAAGTCTAACTACTAAAGAATACATAATAAAAACATTTGGGGAAGAGTATCCTGAACTAGTATTAAATGAATATTTTTGTTTAAAAAGTTTAGAAAAAGCTGGAATAGATATACCAAACATAAAATTGTCTAAAAATAATAAATTTTTAGTAGTTGAAAAATTTAATTATGACAAAAAAAGTGATAGTTTTTTTGGTTTTGAAGAAATCGCTTGTTTGCTAGGAAAAAATAAAGATGAGAAATATAATGGTAGTTATGAACAAGTAGCAAAAATTTTGTACAGTGTTTGTACCAATAAAATTGAAACTATGAAAAGTTTTTATAAATTAATACTTATGAATTATTTGTTAAAAAATGGGGATGCTCACTTAAAAAACTTTGGAATCATATATGATACAAATATTTCTGAAATCAAATTTGCACCTGCTTATGATGTCGTAAATACATTAGTTTACTTTCCAAAAGACAAGCCTGCTCTTACAATGTTTGGCAAAAAATTATGGTTTGGTAGAAAAGAACTAATTAAGTTTGGTATTTTAAATTGCTATATAAAAGAAAAACAAGCTAATGACATTTATGATTCATCTATTAGTGCTTTGAAAGATTCTATAAAAGAAGTTGAAGAATATTGCAAAATAAATACTAATTTTAAAGAAATTGGTAATAAATTGATTAATATATGGAACATATCGTTGGATGAAAAAACATATAAGGAAATTAAATTTGAAACTTTATGAGATTGGTGAAACTATAAAAAATCTTAGAATTGAATACAAATTAACCCAAGAACAGTTGGCAAAACAAGCGGGAATAAGTAGAGTAACATTAGGAAAGATTGAAAAAGGTGAATTAGGAAATACATCCGTTGGAACTCTTGATTTAATATTATCTACTCTTAAACATGAAATTGAATTCAAAAAAATTAGTGGATTTGGTATTCCTACTATAGATGAATTAAAAAATTAAAATTAAAGGCAAAAAAATATGCAATACAAAAAAAACTTCTATCAGATTAAATCAAACGATGAAATTTTTGAAAGAATAGTAAAAGAAAAAGAGACTATTGGTTACTACAACCTTCCTTTTGCTGATACAACTGAGATTATAGAGTATGCAAAAACTGTAAAACAAAAAGACATAGTAGTGATCGGTATTGGTGGAAGTAGTTTAGGTACTTTTGCTATTCATGATTTTTTGATGCATAAAGAAAACTCTAAAAAACTTCACTTTTTAGAATCAACTGATCCTATTGATATAAAAAGAAGAGTTTATAAGTTTAGGGTTAGAGAAACTGCATCTATGGTTTAAAAAAATATCTGAAATAGAAGATTTAGGACTAAATGATGATGATATTCAAGTAATAGTTGAAAACACTCCTTATGTAGCTCATTATAAAGAAAGTAATCCTCATATTCATTTTTTAGTTGGAAAAATATTTGAAAATAAAAAACTTCAAAAATTAGAGTATTTAAACCTATATACTTATAAATACTCTGATATTTTATATAAACTTTCTGGTTGGACTCTTCAAGAAAAACTAACCTCTAAAATTCAAAATCAAAAGAATAAAAACAGTAAATCATCAACTCTATATTTAAAAGACAAGCTTTATAGTGAAATAGAGCATTATAAGGGTTTGAATAAGA
>JALRJW010000197.1 GCA_023268955.1 Aliarcobacter sp.
ATAGTTTCTAATAGCTCTTGAAGTAGGGAAAACTAAAAGTTTAGTTTTAGATAGCATTTGTTTTTATGAAAATATAACCTGAATCTTCGCCAACTTTAATAGTTCCTGTTATATTCCAATTATTTTCATCTTTAATTTTAAAAGTTGTATTGTAGTTATTGTTTTCCAATTTAAAGTTTTCACTCTTTAAATAAATATCATCAGCTTTTGTATTGCTCTTAGTAACTTTAATATAAAAATCTAAATTCTGAATTTCTTGAGTATTTTTATCTTTTACTTTTATCGATAAATTATTATCTCCAATTTTAAGAACATTTTTATGTAAAGATTTCTCTTTTAAAACTCTTTGAGAATATTTAATATCTTCAATAGATAAAGGGAACTCTCTTCCATTTAAAGTAAGAACAAAATCATATTTTTGTAAAAACTTCATATTAGAAATCATAATATTATTGTAATTTTCATCTATATCTTGATATTTTTGCATAAAGCTTTCATCTTCTTCAATATTGATTTTCTTTGAACTCATAATTGTCCAAATAATCATTGAAAAAGTAAACATAAAAATACCTATAAAAAACAAAGGCCATAAATTTCTTTTTTTTCTTTCTTCCATTTCTACTTTCTTCTTTTTAACATTGCATAAATATATAGTAATAAACCACCTACAATAAGGGTATACATAAATACACGCCAAATTGTACTTGATACTATTCCTTGACTTCCAATACTCGAATCAAGTTTCATATCCCTTGACTCAGCGATTGTATCAGAAACAGCTGCATATCCATTTAACATGGCAGCACTAACTTTTGCATAAAGTGAATTTTTGTCCTTTGATGCTAATAGTGGAATAATATATCCATCTAAAATATCATCTTTGCTAATAATTTCTTTTAAATCATCTGACTCAAATAAATTAATATGCATATCTTCAATTGAAGTTATAATTAAAACATATGAACCTTTCATATCTTTAATTACATCATTTTCAAATTTTTTGATTGCATCAAACTTTACTTTCGAATCAACTTTATCTGGTAAACCTAAAGATTTTTTTACATAAATATAAACGTTTACATTTAGCTTTGATTTTGTTTCTAAACCTATTTGGTCAATTTTTTCAATTGCTCTTGGGTCCATTAGTCCATCATCATTTAAGATGAAATTACTAGCAAAAAGATTTTGAGATAAAAAAAATAGAAGTGAAAAAATCACTCCTATTTTAAAAGTGTTAAAACTCTTCATATTAACCTATGAAAATTTTAGCATCATTAAAGAAACTATAGTATAAAGTCATAGCTGCAGAGATTACTAATAATATTCCAATAATTCTATCCATAACCGACTCCTTACTTTTGATCTTTAATTAAGATATAGTTCTTAGCTTGTTGCTCTGGTGTATTTTGTTTTCTATCAGAAAAGTTTGAACCAGATGTTAAACCATTTAACTCTTGATTAATTTTATAATAATTAGTTGCTTCTCTATTTTGTACCATAATAGCATTTACTGTTAAATAAGCTAAAATAGAAAGTAATAAAGCAACTGCGATAAAATAACCAACTAAACCATGGAAAGAGAAAACTCCTCTTTCGTTATCATTCATTTGTGTATTTCCAGCCATAATTACTTTTCTCCTATACTTCTAATGTATGCAGCAACAGCTTTTTGTTGAGTTTCATTAAGTCTTCCATTAAATGATGGCATTCCACCAATAATACCTTTTTTACCATCATGTAAAACAGACATTACTAATGCATCGTCATACTCTGCAATGTTAGGAGCAACGTAAGGCATACCTTTTCCATCCATACCATGACAACCAGCACAAGCAGCAAACTCAGCAGGTGCTTCACCTTTTAGTCCACCAGCTACATACTCAGCAACTTTTTCAGCACCTTCACCAAATGCCATACCAGCAGGCATTCCACCTGGATATGCTGTTTTAAGATTATTTGCACCATTATTAATTACATCAAGAACTTGTTGTTTATTAATTCTTTTTGTTAAATTATGAGCTTTACCTTCCATACCATCACCTGTAACTCCGTGACAAGGAGCACATTGTACTAAGAATACAGATTGACCCATTGCTGTTAAATCTGCTTCAGTTGGATTTACCCATTTTTGCTCAAATTTAGCATTGTAATCTAAAGTTTCCTCATTCCATTGTCCAATTTGAGAGAAACTATTAATTGGCCATGCAATTGTAAAGTAATAGAACATATATAAAATTGTTCCAATAAACATAATTGCCCAACCTGTTGGTATAGGATTTTTATACTCACCAATACCGTCCCATCTTTCTTCTGATAATTCACCATTTGCATTATCATTTTTCATTTGATTAACATATTTAATAACTACAAATACAGTAATAGTAATAACTGCAACTGCACCTAATAGTGTTAAAACGTTAATATAGTCATCGCCGTTAAAAGCTTCCCCAGCTGCAAACCAAGTTCCTGCTAATAATGCGATGATAAGAACTATTCCACCTATTACAATAGACTTCATTTATTTCTCCTTATTATCTTCGTCTTTGTCTTTTTTTCTTTCTTCAAGAGGCGTAGAAACAACTGAATCATCATGTACAAGGTTTGAGTATTTTTCAAAATCCCTTTCACCCTTTTTATCTCTCCTATAAATAGACCACGCATACGAGTAAAAAAGAATAAATACAACTAAAATCAAAAAGAATTTAGCATAACCTTGAACTGTCAACAGTGTTTCTTGATCCATCATGTCCTCTTATTTTAAAGAATTTAAGTAAGCAATTAAAGCAACTATTTCAGGAATTTGACCTTTAGCAACAGCGTCTTTTACAGCTTGATTTTTCATATCAGCAGCAATTAATTTAGCTTCTTCTTTAGCTTTAGCAATAGCTGTTTCATAATCACCTAATTCAACATCAATTTTACCATCACCATCTAAATCTTGATCATATGGAGTAGAGAATACAGTTTTAACTGTATAAGCTTCTGCATATGCAGTATCTAAATCAGTAATATTAGTAAATTGGTGTGGATATGCTGGCATAACTGTACCAGGTACAACAGATGCTGGCTCTAACATATGATTTTCATGCCAATCTGTAGTTCTGTAGTTACCAACTCTCATTAAATCTGGACCAGTTCTTTTTGATCCCCATAAGAATGGTCTATCATACGCATACTCACCAGATAATGAATACATACCATATCTATCAGTTTCTGATTTAAATGGTCTAATTAACTGTGAGTGACATGCATTACAAGAATCTTTAATATAAACTTGTCTTCCTGCTAACTCAAGAACAGAGTATGGTTTTGTACCAACTGTTGGTCTTGCTTGTTTAGCAAAGTCAGGAATAATTTCGATAATACCTGCGAATGCAACAAATACAAATACTAGTACCGCAAAGAAAAACGGTCTTTGTTCAAACCAATGAAACATATTTTCTCCTTTTTCTTACGCAGCCACTGGCGTTTTATTGATTGGTTCTTTATCTAACACTCTACCTGCTGTAATAGTTTTGTAGATGTTAAATGCAAATAATAAGAATCCGATTAGGTATAGTAAACCACCAACAGCTCTAATTGTATAGTAAGGTTTTAAAACAATTACCGTATCAATAAATGAATAAACTAATGAACCATACTCATCATATGCTCTCCACATCATACCTTGAGTAATACCAGCAATCCACATTGAAGTAAAGTATAAAACAATACCAGTTGTTTGTAACCAGAACTGAGTTTTCATTAACGAATCAGAATATAATTCTCTTTTGAACATTCTTGGAACCATATGGAATAAAGAAGCCATAATCATGAATCCAACCCATCCTAATACACCATCGTGTACGTGTCCAGGAATCCAATCTGTAAAGTGAGCAATAGCATTAACAGATTTAATAGCTTGAATTGGTCCTTCAATTGTTGATAACATATAGAATGTTGAAGCTAATACCATGAATTTAATTAATGTATTAGATTGTAATTGATCCCATTGACCTTTCATAGTTAAAAGCATATTGATAGCAGATCCCCATGATGGTAAGATTAATACAACTGACATTACAGAACCCATAGTTTGCATCCAATCTGGAACAGTTGAATAAATTAAGTGGTGTCCACCAGCCCATAAGTATACGAATAATAATCCCCAGAATGCTAAGATAGAAAGTTTATATGAATAAACATTTTGTCCTGATTCTTTTGGTAAGAAATAGTAACTCATAGCAATAATTGGTGTTGTAAATACGAATGCAACGGCATTGTGTCCATACCACCATTGAACTAAGGCATCATTTGTTCCTGCATACATAGAAACAGAGTGAATCCATGAACCATAACCAGAAACTAATTTTGTTGGAACTTCCATATTGTTAAATAAGTATAACATTGCAACAGCAATAAATGTAGCAATGAAATACCAAATAGAAATATAAAGAGTTCTTTCTCTTCTAATTCCAATTAAACCAAAAATTGAAACTCCCCATAAAACCCACCAAACAACAACTAGAATATCTAATGGCCATTCTAATTCAGCATACTCTTTTGAAGTTGTAATACCAGCAAATAGTGTTACTACAGCTAAAAGAATTGTAATGAAGTAAAGTACAAAGTGTAACTTTGCAATTGTCATTAAAAATGGTGACTCTTTAAGAGAAACTTTTAATACTCTTTGCCCGATATAATACCATGCAGCAAAGATACCACTTAGAGCAAAACCAAATGCAACACCATTTGTGTGCAAAGGTCTTAATCTACTGAATGTACCATATTCACCTGCTAAATTACTTAGTCCAGGGAACGCTAATTGGAAAGCAAGTATAACACCAATAGTCATACCAATGATACCAAACAAAATTGTTGCAAAAGTAAATGCTTTTGATATTGAATAGTCATATTCAATTGGATGATGTAGTTCCCAACCAAGCTCACCCACAAAGTTTACTCTCATTGCATTTACTGGAGCATATCCAACATTAACATTTTTAGCAGTCAACCATTTGAAATTTTCATTAGAAAAATCGTCTGTTGAAACCTTTTGCATTAATTGTCTGGCTTTTGGACCAGCTACAACTAAAACTCCTGTACTGTTACATCCAGTGCAGTCGTCGGCTCATCAG
>JALRJW010000238.1 GCA_023268955.1 Aliarcobacter sp.
CAATTTAATGAATTTTCAAAAGCTTTTGAAAACTCGTTAAAAAAATCTTATTCAGATAAATTACACTTGTATGATAATCAGAAACTTGAAATTGGTGATTTAGCTCCATATAAAAATGGAAGATTGCAACTTCAAACAAAAGTTATTGGTGAAAAAGAAACATATGAGATTAACTATAATTTCTATGAAAATAAAAAAACTTCTCAATGGTTGATTTATGATGTTGAATTAATTGGTGTAAGTATCATTCAAACATACATTAAACAGTTTGATGGTGTTTTAGCGAACAATGATATCAACTATTTAATCTCTGAATTAAACAAATAACTTACAAACTAAATGATAAAAAGTTTTTACGATAATTTAATACTAAAATTCCCTAAAACTGTATTGCTAATTTTCACTGCAATACTTTTAGTTTTAGGGTCATATTCAACGCAACTTGAAATTGATGCTTCATCTGAAACACTTTTAATGGATGATGATAAAGATTTAAAGTTTTCAAGGGAAGTATCTAAAAGATACGCATCAAGTGAATTTTTACTTTTAACATTTCAACCTAAAAATGGTAATCTTCTTTCTAAAGAGTCTTTAGACAACATAGAAAAACTATCAGATGACTTACTAAAACTTGACTATATAGTATCTACAAAATCAATTTTAAACGTTCCACTTTTAGAATCACCTGTAAAACCCATAAGTGAACTTGTTGATAACATAAAAAGTGTACAAACTAGAGATTTTGATGAAGAACTTGTGAAAAAAGAGTTTACTACTTCTCCACTTTATAAAAATAATTTAGTTAGTGAAGACTTTAAAACTACTGCTATTGTTTTAGATTTAAAAGATGACATTGTTTATAGAACACTTTTAGAAAAAAGAAATGAATTAAAAAATAAACAAAAAGAAAAAACAATTACTCAAGAAGAAATTGAACTTCTAAAAAAAGTTTCTATTGAATTTAAAAAACATAGAGATGAAACTAGAATTTACACAGATGAACAAATTGCACAAATTAGAACAATAGTTTCTAAGTATCAAGATAATGCTAACATCTTTTTAGGTGGCGTTAATATGATTGCAAATGACGTTGTTAATTTTGTTAAAAATGACCTTTTAATTTATGGAACATCATTAGCTTTTATAATTATCTTTTTACTTTGGTTTATATTTAGAAATATTCATTGGATTTTAATTCCTGTTGCAATATGCTTTTTATCTGTAGCTTCAACAGCGGGTATTTTAGGCTTATTTGGTCTTGAAGTAACTGTTATTTCATCTAACTTTATATCATTGCAATTAATCATCACCATTTCTATAGTTCTTCACTTAATTGTAAGATATAGAGAATTAAACAAAAAGTTTAAACATGCTAGTCAATATAAACTAGTTATGAATACTATTTTATCAAAATTAAATCCTTCATTTTTTGCGATTATCACTACAGTAACTGGATTCTTTTCTTTAGTTTTATCACATATTCAACCTGTAAAAAACTTAGGTTTAATGATGAGTGCTGGAGTTAGTATTTCATTGTTTATTGCGTTTTTTATTTTCCCACTAATTTTAATTTTAATGGAAAGAAAACCTGAAAAGAAAAATGAAAATGAATCAAATTTTTCATTAATAGACAATTGTATTGCACTTATACAAAAAAGAGGTTTTTTAATTATTGCTACAAGTATTGTTGTAGTAATTTTTGCCTTAACTGGAGCTACAAAACTTATTGTTGAAAATAGTTTTATTAATTACTTCAAAAAATCTACTGAGATTTACAAAGGTATGGAAGTTATTGACCAAAATCTTGGTGGGCATGGTGATTGGCTTGCTGGCCGTCGCGGCGACGGTACAAAGCTTGCACACCCTGCAATTGAGCCAAAACGAGCAAGCGCGCGCCCTCCAACTCGACGCCGATGCGCGCCAATTG
>JALRJW010000239.1 GCA_023268955.1 Aliarcobacter sp.
CTAGGTTAAAAATTCTTTTTAGAGCTATGTGTGGAAAAATTAATAGTTGTAATCAATTTTTCTATTTACAAATATTTCATTTTGAGAAATAGAAGATTGGTAAACCAAAACTTCAACACCTTGCTTTATTACTTCTTGAAAAATTTCATTATATTTTTTATCAATTTCACTTGCAATTCTAAAAGGTAAATTATCAGTTCGTTGAATTATATAAAGCATTACAGCTCTATGACCTTGCTTTACCATATCTCTTAATTCTTCAAGGTGTTTTTGACCTCTTGTTGTCTTGGCATCAGGAAAAGCTAGGGTATCACCTAGGTTTAGACTTACACTTTTAATTTCTACATAGCATTTTTTATCGCTACATTTTTTATCGCTATTTTCATTCCAAAGTAGAACATCAATTCTGCTATTTTGATTTCCATATTTTTGTTCAGGTTTTAAATTCTCATATCCTTGAAGCTCTTTTATAGTTCCATTTTGTATTGCTTCAATAGCAATTTTATTTGCAACACCTGTATTTGTGCAAATTAGATTTTCACCCATTTTTGTAAGTTCAAGTGTATATTTTAGTTTTCTTTTTGGATTATCATGGTGTGTTACCCAAACATCACAACTCTCTTCAATACATGATGTCATAGCTCCACTATTTGGAACATGGGCTGTAATTTCGCTTCCATCATCTAAAATAATATCTGCTAAAAATCTTTTATATCTTTTTATTAATTTACCATGGATTAGTGTTTCAAATTTCAATTCTTAACCTTTTTGATTTTTCTTTTATAATGTTTTTTTAAATATATATTTTTAATGAATTTTATTATAATAAGTTATTACTAAAAGAGTAGGAAAAGAAATTTGCATCATTTTCAAAAACAACAGCATTCTAATCAGAATCATCACAAGCATACGGTTCACAGAAAAAGAGAAAAATCCCTAGGACTTTTAGAATTAATTGCAATTGCTTTAGGAGGAATGGTTGGTGGAGGTATTTTCACAATATTAGGAATTTCGGTATCTATGATTGGTGTTTATACTCCTTTAGCGATGATTTTAGGAGGTGTTATTGCTTCTTTTGCAGCTTATTCATATATTAAATTAGGAATATATTATAAGCAAGAGGGTGAATCATATATTTTTGTTCGTAAAACTTTTTACGATTATCCCTTTGCTTCAGCATTGATTGGTTGGTGGGTGATTTTTGGTTATATTTCAACACTAGCTTTATATGCATTTACTTTTTCATCTTATGCAATTGCTGATTTTAGCGATAGTTATTTGATTAAAATAGCAGTTGCAGGTTTAGTATTATTCTTTTTTGTTTTAGTTAATATTTGGAGTGTAAAAGGAATGGGTAAACTTGAAGATATAATGGTTTATTCAAAGTTAATTATATTAGCAATTATAAGTTTTGTTTTAATTAATAATTCAAATACATCGCTACCTACTTTAATTGAAAATCAAGGATCAACGGATTTGTTTTCAATTTTAATAGTAGCTTCTGTAACATTTGTAGCCTATGAAGGTTTTCAACTAATCATAAATGCTATAAATGAAATGGAAGAACCTGCAAAAAATATTAGAAGATCAATTTATATCTCAATTGCCTTAGCAACTTTAATATATACAGTCATAGCTTTTGGTGCAATCTTAGCAATTTCTTTTGAAGATATAATCGCTAATAAAGAGTATGCCTTAGCAAGTGGTGCAAATAAAGTTCTAGGAAATATTGGAAATGATTTAGTTGTTTTTGGGGCTTTATTAGCAACTAGCAGTGCTATAAGTGGAACTGTGTTTGGAGCTTCAAGACAAATGTCAATAATTGCAAACGATGGATTAATGCCAAAGTTTTTATCTAAAAGAAATGAAAATAATATCCCTGCAAATGCAATTATTACTATGTCATTTTTAGCTTTTTGTTTAATATGTTCTGGTTCTTTAAAATTAATTTTGGAGTTTGGAAGTATCACTTTTTTAATAGTTTGTCTTATGGTTACAATTTCAAATTTTAAAATTAGAAAAAGTACTAACTCTTCTACATTTATATTGATTTGTGCAATTTTAGTATTGAGTTTTTCTTCATTTTTGATTTTGTATTATGAAATAACAACAGATATTTATCAAATATATTTTATTTTGTTGCTTTATTTTTTACTAACAATTGGTGCTGTTTTTTATTCAAAAAAAGTATCACATGACGAGAATACTAAAAACCAAGAGATTTAAAATAGTTTTTGAAGAGATTTAAATTTATAATTAATATCTAAAAAATCAAACTCTAGAAAATCAGCTTGAAGCATAAGTCTTTGAGTTTTTTTTAACTTGTTAGTTAAAATATCATTAGCTTCTTGTTCACTAATTCCATAAATTGGATCACCAATTATAGAATGGCCAATAAAATCACAATGCACTCTTATTTGATGTTGTCTACCTGTTATTGGAGTAGCTTTTATAAGTGTTTGATTTTTGTTTTCATCATAAAAAATTGGTTCGATAATTGTAGTAGAAGGTTTTCCTTCATTTGTATCTTTACAAACTTGCATTTTTAATTTTATTAAATCTTTAGAGTTTCCTATTGGCTCATTTATAGTTTGTGATTTAAGGACTTTTCCTTTAACTAAAGCTAAATAATTTTTCTTAATACTAGAACTGTTGTTTAGAGTTTTTTCTTCAAACTGTGATTTTAGAATCAGTTCTGAGTATTTGTCTTTTGAAACTATAACTAATCCCGAAGTCTCTTTGTCAATTCTGTGAATTAAACTTGAATTTTCTCCTAAATAAAATTTTATTTCATCTAAAAGTGTATATGAGAAGTCATTTGAAGAAGTAGGGTGAACTAAAACTCCACTTGGTTTATCAAATATTGCAAAAAATCTATTTTCAAAGATAGGTTTTAGATTTTGTGTTTTGGGTTCAAATATTGTTATGTATAAAAAATCTGATTTTATTGTTTCATTTTGTTGAAATCTTTTATTGTTTTCATCAATTATTTTACCTATTTTCAAAAGGTTTAAAACTAATTTTTCTTCAAGTTTAGTATGGTTTAATAAAAACTCTTCAATTTTCATATTTTTAATAGTTTTGAACTCTTTTTTAATATATGGCAAAAATTTAATCCTTGTTTTTTGAAATCATAATATAATGCTACTTATGAATATAAATGACCTTAAAAATGAAATATTAAATAATCTTCCTAAAAATGTAAAAGAATTCAAAAGAGTTTTCCATGGTAGAGGAAATTTTTTTGAAGCTTATGAGTATTTAACAGTTGATAGTATTGATAATACTTTATTTGTTACTTTTTTCAGTGAAATTAATAATGAAACAAAAAATGAGATTATTAGTGTTTTAAAAGAGATTACACTTTTAAGTAATTATGAAAATCTTTTAATTCAAAATAGATACGACAAAGATAATCTATATGAAGTAATAATTGGAAGAATTGATGAAAACTTAACGGCAAATGAGTTTAATTTAAAGTATAAACTTAATTTTGCAAATCAAAATATAGGTTTTTTTGCTGATATGAAAAATGGAAGGAAATTTGCAAAAAGAGTAGCTAAAAATAAAAAAGTATTAAATCTTTTTTCTTATACTTGTTCTTTTTCAGTTGCAGCACTATCAAATCAAGCTAGTTTAGTTGTTAATGTTGATATGTCTAAAGTTTCATTAAACACAGGAAAAATAAATCATGAACTTAATAATCTTGATCTAAGGAAAGTTAAGTTTTTGCCTTTTGATATTTTAAAATCTTGGTCAAAAATTAAAAAATTTGCTCCCTATGATATGATAATTATTGACCCACCATCTTTTCAAAAGGGAAGTTTTGAAGCAAGTCGTGATTATCAAAAAATAGTTAGAAGACTAGATAGTTTAGCTAGCCAAAACTGCATTGTTTTGTCTTGTTTAAATGATCCTAAGTTAAATGAAGAGTTTATTATTGATATTTTTAAAGAGCAAAATCCAAATTTTAAATATCATAGTCAACTAAATAATCCAAAAAGTTTTAAAAGTGCTAAAAATAGTAATGCTTTGAAGAATTTAATTTTTACAAATTATAAGTAAAAGTAATTAATTTAGTAAAGCTTAGATATAATTCGCAAAATATTTTTTGGGAGAAATATCTTATGAATAAAAATAGATGGCTTATGGCTTTATCTGCTGTTGGTGTTCATATCTGTATTGGTTCTGTTTATGCGTGGAGTGTATATGTAAAACCAATTCAAACTCAGATGAATTGGACTTTAACAGATGTAACAATTGCATTTTCTGTTGCAATTTTCTTTTTGGGTTTAAGTGCTGCACTTATGGGTAAATTTGTTGAGAAAAATGGACCAAAAGTTTCTGCAATTATTGCAGCTTCACTTTTTGGTTTAGGAACAATGGGTTCTGGTCTTGCAATTTTAATGGAATCAAAAATGCTTTTATACTTCTTTTATGGAGTTTTAGGTGGATGTGGTTTAGGTATAGGATATATTTCTCCTGTTTCTACACTTGTAAAATGGTTTCCCGATAAAAGAGGTATGGCAACAGGTTTAGCAATTATGGGATTTGGTTTTGCTTCAGCTGTTTGGGGACCAACAATCAAAATTTTAATTGAAGCTGTTGGAATTGCTGGAACTTTCTTTATTTTAGGTGCTTTATATTTTGTTGTAATGTTTGCATCTGCTTTATATTTAGAAAAACCAGAAGAGGGATATTTACCTGAAGGATTTAAACAAAAAGTTGAAGAAGGTAAAAAGAAAATCAAAAAAGACCTTGCTAATTTAGGATTAAATGAAGCAATTAAAACACCAAGATTCTATGGTTTATGGTTAATGCTATTTATCAATGTAACTTGTGGTATTGCTATTATTGG
>JALRJW010000241.1 GCA_023268955.1 Aliarcobacter sp.
AATCCATCCCTTGCTGTAGTTGAACTGGGACTTGCTACCCAAGGAATAGTAAAAAAACTTTTACCTAATATAAATTTATCTTCATCTAAAAGGGATGATAAAAGCTGTGTATTAAAAAATAATACACAACTAATTATCAAAAGACTAGATTTTAGTTTCATCAGCATCCGTAACATCATCTGTTGTTAAACTAATTCCATTTGCAATAGCTACAACAACCATCATATCACCTAACTTTCTCATCTCATTTTTAAGCTTTACAATGTTTTTGGCGTGCTTGCTATCTGGTCTAATTTGATAATCAAAATGCTCTTTTGTTTTTGCTATTTCATCAATGATTGTAATCTTATTTTCAATTGAATTCATTAAGATAAAAATCTCTTTTTTTGATTGCTCATCTACTATATCTAAAAGTGAAGCTCCATATTTTTTTCCATTGTAACTTGCAGTTAAAATATTTTTGAAACCTTGATAATTTGTTGCTATATCTCTGTGAGTGTTATCAGAAAAACAAGAGTGTTCATCTTCTTCACTTGGAGTTAAAACAGCTACTGCAATTCTTTCGTTTGCAAGTTCTGATTTAATAAACACACCAAGTCCAGAAATTATTTGTTTTAATGCAACTTTTTCATCAATATTTTTACTAGCATTATCTCCACTTAGTTTTGATAATAAAGCTGCTCTATATAAACCTTCATTTCCATTTAACTTATTTTCCCAAGCACTTTTAATTATTTCTAAATCATCAACTATTTTAGATGTCGCTGCTTTTAAATATGCTAATCTTCTTTGAGCATTTTTATCACTTGTAAAATCACTTAGTGGTCTAGCACCAGCACTTAAAGCTCCATTTGTAATTCCATCTTTTAAGAAGTTTGAGTAGTCTTGATCTTGTCCCCATAATAAAAACTCAATAGCATGATAACCACTTGCTACATTTGCATCACCACCATTTTCATTTAAAGCAGTGATTGCTTCAACAGTGATATTTGATACATCTACTACACTAGATTCTTCTCCCCCTGGATTAAACTCACCAAGTGTATCTATAATATTTCCGCTTGTTTTATTTCCATTTGCATCAATAGTATAATCAATCATATTTTCATCAAGTGGCCAAGCATTTAATTGTCCCTCTAATGCACCATAGGTATCAGCCACCCAATTATCTTCAGCATCTATTGGACCATTTGATAATCTAAAAGCTTCTGTTTGTCCATATGATTCCCTTGAAACTAACCAAGCATCTTTTGATTTTTCTAGATTTTCTTGAGTTGGATTTAAAGCAAAAGTATTAATTGCTTTTTCTAAACTTTTTGCATCATTTAAAGCATCAGTGTAATTTGCCAATGCAATAGCACTATAAGATTCTAAAATAGAGTTTTGTTTTGTGATTTCAGTTTTACTTGTATGTAGCTTTTCATTTGTGCAAGCTGTTAAAAGTAGTGAACTTACAACAGCCAAAGATAAAACTATTTTTTTTGTGTTAGTCATTTAAAATTCCTTTTTAATTTTGATGTTTATTATTAAAAAGGAATTTAAGCGAAAAGTTTCTTTATCTTTTCTTAATATTGATATTTGTTATCAATATTATTTAAAGAATGATTTGAAGTTATTAAGTAACTCTTTTGTACCTTCGTTTTTTATATTTTTTTCAATTAGATTTCCAACTTCTTCTTTTGCTTTAGATTTTAATAAATCTCCAGTATCAAATTTAACTTTAGGTTTTGTCATATCACCTGTAACTTTAATACCAATTTCATAAGTTTTGATTTTTGAAGAAATATCAGCATCTATAGTTGATTTTTGCAAGTCTAAAGTAGAGTTTGTAACATCTATTTGAGTGTTTTTTGATTTCATATTAATTACTGATTTTATAATTTTGTCATTTATATCTGATTTTACATCAATTGATTCATAAATCTCTTTTGTTAAATCAAATTTAGCAAGATTGTTTAGTAAAGTTGAATATTCATTTGGCAAAAAGTGACCATCTAAAAGGTTTCCTTGTAAATTTCCTTTTTTAGATGTTAAGTTATAATTTAAATCTAAATTTGCTTTAGAATCAAAAACTTCAGGGTAATACATCATA
>JALRJW010000273.1 GCA_023268955.1 Aliarcobacter sp.
GCACGCCGCGCATCTATCAGATGGATATTGCAAGCGTGACCCACCGTCCTTTGGCCGATCTTCCTGGAACTATGACCTTTGCCCCACGCTATTCCCCTGACGGGCCGCGCGTTGTGTTTTCGGTCGAACGGGGCGGAAATAGCGATATTTATGTGGGTTGGACTAATTAGTTTTGCACCACTACTTATTGGACTTCCAATTGCGTGGTATTCTCACTTAATAGGATTTGCTTTAGGTTTCCTATTTGGTGGTATTATAAAAGCAAAATCTAACTAATATTTAGAAAAATAATAAAACTTTTTTAAGTGCTTTTGAGTGTTTGTTTTATTATATAAGGTGTATAAAAAGTTGTATATTGTAGAATAAAATATTAAAATTATACACTTTTGGAGAGATTATGGGATTTCCTGGGATATCTACTAAAAAAATGAAAAATGGTTCTAATGCTATTATGGTTAGATTTAAACATAATGGAATTACCTATCCAATTAAAAACTTCACAAAATTATTTGGTTCTACAACCGAGAGTGATGCAAATAAACAACTTTATAAAGTAAAAGTTCTTTTATCGGAGGGCAAAGACCCTTTCTCTTCTTCTCCCACAATTTTGAATGAACTTTGGAAAGAAAGATTAGAATTAAATGAAAAAAACAATGTTTGGGCAAAATCAACTATAAAAAATAATAAATATTTTTATAAAAAATATATTTCACCAAGTATTGGAAAATTAAAAATTGAAAAAATTAAATATGAACATATAAAAAAGATACTTGATAATTTTAGGAAAGAACAAACAAGTATTAAAAATAGAGTTATTGACTTATTAAAGCCTATTTTTGAAGAAGAAAAACGAAAAGGAAATATTGACACAAATATATTTGATAATATTAAAAAAGTTAGAGAGATAATTCAAAGAGAGCATTTATCAAAAAGAACTAATTTTAATTATGAAGATATTGTTAGAAAACTATATAATGCAATTCCTCTATATAATCAAGCACACGTGAGTAATATTAAACAACACCAAACATTTTTATATATGTTACTCTTAACTGCGCATAGATACAATGAAATAAATCATTTAGAAAAAAAACATTGTGATATTGTAAATAAAAAAATTATTGCACCTGCTTCTATTACAAAAACAAAAGAAGATTATCATTTTCCGATTCCTGACGAATGTATAGAATATATAAAAAATGCACCAGAGGGTAGGCTTTTTAATGTTCCAAGAGGTGGAACAGCAAGTAGGATTTTTCATAGATTATTGATTAAAGCAAATATTACAACAATTGAAAATCACTCTATATCAATGCATGATACAAGAAGACTTATGTTATCAATAATGATTGGAGAACTAAACATAGATAGTAGATTGGCTGATTTATGTTTAGACCATAAACCACAAGGAACAATTAAACATTATTTACAATTTACTTACGAAGATAAAGTTAAAGCATATACTAAATATTGGGATTATGTAAGAAATATTGATAATTCTGATAATGAGAAAAAAACAATTATCAATAATGTATCAACTTCAAACAATGGTTCTAATTTTGATAAGTTAAAAGAATTGATTGATATGTACAATAAAGGTTATCTTACACAAGAACAATTTGATTATGAGAGGGATAATCTATATAAATAAGTCAATATTGACTATTTATATTGAAAGTAACCTTGTTCTAATTTCATACTATACATTTCATTGATTTTTTTAATATAATCTCTATCTTCACAATAGGCAATACCATAAGGGTAGTAAAAACTTTCAAATAGTTTTTTTACAATAATTTCATTAAATGTGTAGTTTTGGCAAGAAGACCCCTCTAATTTAATTGAACTTTCTCTCCAACTAAATCCTTCACAGACTAAATTGACCCATTTAACTATTATTGTTTTTTCTTCTTTTAAGAGGTCTGTATTGTGTTTATAGTAATCTTTCCTTAATACAACAGCAATAATATACATTGGAACTCTAACTGTTTTTTTGTCATAACTTTTTTTATATTTGATAGATGAGAAGTTAGAGTTTCTTACTCTTGTATTGACTTTAAAGAAGTGTGTTTTATCCATAAATCATATAATAGTCAATATAGACTTTTATATTCATAATTTTTGAAACATTATTTCTTATAATGCACTCATTTTGAAATAAAATACTCTATTTAATCTTTAATCTTAGATGGCGAACTTTTGCTGAAAATATTTTTAGTAAAGAATATCTCTTTTTGTTTTACTGTCAAATGCAAAGGTAAAATACACCAGTAGTGCAAAGTAAAAGTGCACCACTTTATTAATAAAAATAAATACAATAAACTCTAAATAAAATATTTGGAGTGAGTATGATTGATAAAGAGGAATTTACCGTGATACATACTTTACATAAAAGAGGATATAGTATAAGAGCTATATCAAAAATAGTTGGCCTAAACAGAAGAACCATTTCAAAAAGACTTCAAGAAAAAGAATTAAAACCTTACAAAAAAATTGAATATAAATCAAAATTAGATCCATATAAAAAATATATAGTTAAAAGAGTGCAACAAGCTGTACCAGATAAAATTCCTTCAAGTGTAATTTATGAAGAGATTAAAAAATATGGCTATGATGGAAAAATTAGAATACTGCAAACATTTTTAAGTTCATTAAATACTACTGTAAAATCAGAAGAAGTAATTAGATTTGAAACTAAACCATCATACCAAGCTCAAGTAGATTGGACAATATTAAGAAGTGGTAAAAATCCTATATATGGCTTTGTAATGGTTTTAGGATTTAGTAGAATGGCATTCGTATATTTTACAAATAATATGAGACAAGAAACTTGGCAAGAGTGTCATGTCAAAGCCTTTGAATACTTTGGTGGAGTTCCACAAACTTTGCTTTATGATAATCTAAAATCAGTAGTAATTCAAAGAGATAAATATGGTAAAAATCAACATGGATTCAATAATGATTTTTTAGAATTTGCAAAAGATAACTTCATTCCAAAACTTTGTAAAGTATATAGAGCAAAAACCAAAGGTAAAGTTGAAAGATTTAACTTATATCTAAAAAGGAATTTTTATATTCCATTAAAAGCTTCATTAAAAGGAAGTGCAATAAATATAGATGCAACTTTACTAAATTCAAAAATATTTTCTTGGTTAGAGACAGCAAACTCAAGAGTTCATGATACAACAAAGCAAAAACCAATTGATATGTTTAAAAAAGAGAAACCATTGCTACAAGCATTTTATTCAAGTGTAAAAGGAGTAAAAACAAAAAATAAAGATAAAAAGATTAATGGTTCTATAGACTTAGAAAAACTAAATATAGATATTAAATATCATACAACTATTTCAGATTATGAAAAAGTGTTAGGAGCATCTTATGCTACTGCATGAATCTATTAATGAATATTGTTCAAGGTTTAAACTTCCAGGTATTTTAGAACACTATCAACACTTAAGTGATGTAGCTTCAAAAGATAATCTTTCATATAGTGAGTATTTATATAAACTTCTTGAATTTGAAAATATAGGAAGAGAGCAAAGAAGTAAAGATATGCTTTTAAAAATAGCAGGATTTCCAAAATTAAAAACAATAGATACCTTTGATTATAAATCTTCTTCTGTAGATAAAACACTTATAAATGAACTATTAACTCTAAGATTTATAGATGAGTATAAAAATATTTTACTCTTTGGACCAAGTGGAGTTGGAAAAACTCATCTTGCAACAGCCATAGCATATACAGCAACACAACAAAGAATAAAAATAAAATTTATATCAACAAATGATTTAATAATACAACTTGAAAGTGCTCAATCTCAGAATAAACTTGATAGTTATTTTAAAAGAGTTATTGGAATTGCAAAATTACTTGTAATAGATGAATTTGGATATGTAAAACTTAATGAAACTCAAGCAAATTTATTTTTCCAAGTTATTAATAAAAAATATGAACTTGGTTCAATAATTATAACTTCAAATTTATCATTTACAAAATGGAAGGAGGTGCTAAATAATGACGAAGCTTTAACAGCAGCAATATTAGATAGATTAATTCATCATTCTCATCTAATCAATGTTACTGGTGAAAGCTATAGACTAAAGCAAAAAAGGGAAGCTGGATTGTTAGATATTTCTAACAAATAGGTGTTACCAAGTGGTGCACTTTTGCACTGCATATTGGCGCATTTTTGGTTTGCACTTGACATTTACAGAAACATACTCTAAACTATCTCTATTCTTTGAACTAAGGTCAATGTCTTCTTGTTTGGTCTTATTATCAAGAATAATAATCTTTTGCTGCTCTAATAGGTCTTTTATCATTGAATACTTATCTTTAATTGAAGTCCAATCTTTTTTATATTTAGATTTTAAATGATTTGATATTTTTTTGAATAGATAATCTGGTATTTCTTTTCTTGAACTTGAATATAAAGATTTGCCTTTTTGATTATCTTTCATATAACATTGCAATTCAAGATTTTTAGTATCTTTAATTACATAGTCATATTTTATATCTTTGTTTTTAGGAATTGATAGTTTTGAATACTCACATAAATCATTTGGTAATTTATTCAATATCTCTTGTATCTTCTTTTTTGGAATATTAGTATGCAGTTGAATATGCACATGCCAGTTTCTACATTCACTCTTATTTGAATTGTTTTCAATAGATGTAAAATGATTTAATTCATAGTCATTGTAGTATTTTTGATTATTGAGTTTTTTAATGAATATATTTTTTAGTTTTACTGTATCTTCATATGTATTTGTTTTAGAAGATAAAGAAACCATTAGTTTAGGTAAATCTTTACACTCTCCATATTGTGCTAAATACTTACCTGTCCATTTTCTGCTATTTCTGTATATTGAGTTTAAATCTATTGTCATAATTTCCCTTATTGAAAATATGACTTGATAGTTTGTTAAAATAAATTATTTTTAGTACAATAAAAACGTAAGACCTACCAAGTCATTAAGGACTATTAAAATTGCAGTTTTAATAGTCTTGTTTTTATTCTACCGCGTATAATTAAAAAGTTAAAGTTTTGAAGTATCTTCTTCTTTTCTCATACCTCTAAAAAAATCTATTAAAAATACAAGGAAAATCGATATTATAAACCCTGTTACAAAAGCAACTACAACAATTAGTTTTTTCTTTGGTTTTATTGGGTAATCATAAATAACATAATTACCAACAACTTTTGAATTGCTATAGTTTTCATTACTAATTTGATATTCAAGATTTTTGATTTTATTTTCAAGAGATATTTTCTTATCTCTTAATGTGATATCTATTTTTTCTTGTAGTTTTTTTATCGTGTCATCTTCAATATTTGATTTTTCTTTCTCTAAATTAAATATTTGAATATTATTTATATTTTCTATGTTTTTATTCAAGTCTTCTATTGTAACGATTGTATAATTTCTTTTTTTATTCTCTAAGTCAGGTATCAATTTTGTTTTTATAGTATTTTTTTCTAAAATTAAATCTTCCACTTTATTTTGAGTATTTAATACAAGATTTTGATAATTTAACATTTGAATTGAAGAAATCATAGTTTCAGCAGAACTTTGATTTTTAGCATTTTTATACAGTTCATTTATTGATTTATTATACTCTGATAATTTTTTATTACTAAACTTAATCTTATTGCTGATTGAATCCAATTTATTATTTAATACTTTTATTTCATCATCAATTACTGGTATTTTTTGTGTTTTTATAAGATTTATTTCTCTTTTAAGGTTTTTTATATCTTGATTTTTTAATTTATCAATAGCTTTTTCAATTTCTATAATTTTTTGTGTTTTTAACTTTTCTATTTGTCTCTTTGCATCTTTGATTTCGATTTCATCAACATATTTTAAACTTTTTTTAGTTTGTTCAATTGAAAGTTTTGTATTTCTTATAAAATTATCGATTGTTATTTGGTTTTGCTTTTGAATATACTCAACAACTTTTTTATTTTTATTCAATGCCTCTTCATTTGATAAACCATTTGTTTTTATTTGAATATAATTTTTAACCTTCTTATCAATTGAAATATCTTCAACCCAAGAATTTGCTTTTTTGTCATTTAATGATTTTTCATTAACATTAAATATAATTATTAACTCTTGATTTAAACTATCTGGGTCATTTAAAAGTTTCTCTTTGTCTCCTATGAAACCTAATTGCACATTTGATTTAACTTCATAAATAGGAGTTTTCATAAAAGCATAAATACCTGCTAAAATTGTTATAACAAATGTAAATACTAATATAAATAGTTTTTTAGCCCAAATCTTTAAAAATAGTTCTCTTAAATCAATTTCGTCTTCTTGAATATATTGCATCTGTTTGTTTTCATTCATAATTAAGCAACCTTAACTAACATAGTAAATGAAGCAATAAACAATGCAAATGTTATAAGTGAAGCATAAAAGTAATATTTTGATTTTTTTGTCATACAATATTCCTAATTTTAAGTTGCGAACATTGTATCTAAATATTACATTATCTATTATTAAATAATGGGTTTCAAAAGGGGCTTTGCTCCCTTTGCAAGTAGGTTTGGATTTCCCAAACCGTAACTTGAACTCTTTGCTAACTCAAAGCCTCTTTTTAAATAAAAACTTTTAATTACTTTTATAATCTTTTTAACACTACAAGGAAAATCGATGTTAAAAAATTATAATGTAAAAATTAGAAATCTAAATAAAGATAGAGTAAGTGTATTTGTTAAGTATCTAAATGATACTAAACATAAGAATCACTCTAAACACAATACAAAGATTTATAATTTATCTAATACTGATTTATTCATTGAAAAATCAAATGAAAAGATTAGATTAAATGAAGAGAGTTTTATTAAAAGAGCAAGAGGTGGAAGAAGATTAAAAGTATTTGCTAAATCTTTAACCTTTAATATCCCAAAGTCATTTATTGTAAATGAACTAATTTGTCAAAAAGTCTATAATGACTTAATGAAACAAATAATAGATTTATACAAAGTATATGATTATAGAATAAATCAAAGTGATTTTTATTCAGTTTTACATCTGCAACCTAACTCTCACTTTCATATTGTATTACCCTATTTAGACAACAGCGGCAATACTTTAAAGTTCTCTACAAGAAAACAATTCTTGAATGAACTTAAACTTATTTGGAATAATGTTGTAGAAACTCAATTTAAAGTATCAAAAGAGGATTATATTCCACTTTCAGTAGAACAAGAGGGAAATAATAAAACTATTAGGTATTTGCACGAATTACTATCATTTTACAGCAATTACAAAGAAGATAAATATATCAAAAATCAGATAGTTGTAATAAATAGACTATTAGCCAATAATAAAGAGATAGAACAAGATAAAATACAAAGAGTTGAAAAGAATAAATTAAAGGTTGTTAAAAATCTTAAAAAGAATAATATAAACCTTGGGAAAATCCCAAAGTTATAATTAGGGGACTTGTCCCCCTGGTTCTACTCCAAACTCAAGACATATTTTTATCGCCGCAACAAATGGGTCCATATCAATCTCAAAGAAATCAATACTTTTTAAAACCTTTTTAACACTCATTGCTTTTTTAATTGGATTAGATTTATTTTTACTGCTAAAAGTAATAACCAGTATATCCTCGTTGTTTGGTTTTTTAACTATCTCAAACTTTTCTAATGAAATATTAGTTCCATTGATTTGTCTAAAAATATTTAAACCTTGTGTGTTTCCAGTATTGTCAACCATATATAATCCTTTACTCGATGTGAGTATTAGGATTATAAAGAGGATTTATTTTTATCTATAAAAAAAGATAAAAAGGCTATTATTTTGTATGGACAAAAAATCAAAAGAAATAATCAAAGAAGTAATAGACGATATATTAAAGTTGAGAAAAAAGAAACTCAAATTAGATATAAATGACGATAGCAGTTTTTTCTATCCAAATGAAAAATCTCAAAATGAAAAAAAAGAGCGTATTGAGTACAGACAACAAAGAACTATCTATGAATATGATATTCCATTGGTAAAATTAAATAACATTTTAGAAAAGGAAGATAGATACCAAGAAGTTTTAGAAATTGAAAAAGAAATGACTAAACTTCAAGCAAAAAAATATATTACTGTAAAAGAGTTTTCAGAAATATATGGATTTAGTGCAGATTGGCAAAAAAATAGAAGAGGTAGAATACACGACCATTTACCATTTAGACAAACTTTAAATAAGGGTAAAATTACCTATGAAGTTAAAGAAATAGAAACATGGTTTGAAAACAATAATATAAGCAGATAGGGTGTATAAAAAGGTGTATAACGAAAATTATAAAGTCCTATTATATAGGCTTTTAAACTTAAATGGATATTCCTAATAAGTTTTGCACCTTTAATAATTGGATTACCAATTGCATGGTATGCCCATATAATAGGTTTAGGTATTGGCTTTTTATATGCTTTTATAAGGAAATAGCATAAACAATTATTTAATAAAATAAGTTACAGTACCCATAACAACTAATACAATAATCATAGCTATAAATATATCTTTTAGTGTTACTGTTGGATTTAAAATCCCACAGTAAGGGCATTGTCTTTTTTTAGTTTCAATTTCTCTTTTACAATTTTTGCAGTTTGCTAATTTACTCAATAATTTTCCCTAGGTAGGCATATATTAAAACATGCGCCCATAAATTTTTCATTATTATACACAAACTCTTTATTTAATGCAGTTATATACCCTCTAGAATGTTTTTCAATAATTTGTTTACACATATATAAACCAATACCTGTTCCTTGAGATTGATGTTTTGTTGTAAAATATGGATCGAAAATTTTATCAATAATATTAGTTGGAATTCCACCACCATTATCAGTAAATGATATTATAAATTCATCATCATTGACTAAGAAATCTATAATTACAAGTTTATTATCAATATTTTTTTCAATTAATACATCTCTAGCGTTATTTAGTATATTTAGAAAAACCTGAGTTATCTCATTTGGATAGCCTTTAGAAACTATTTCTTCACTAGAACAATTGTTTATTAGTTCAATAGAGTTATTTTTATAAGATGAAGATATTATGTTTAAAGTTTTATTTAAATACTCATTTATATTAAATGTATGAATTTCTTTATCTTTTTTAAAAAATTGTCTAAAATCTTCAATAGTTTGAGTCAAAAAATTAGTATATTCTAATATTTTTTCATAACCTTTATGGAGTTCATTTGGAGAAACTAAGCCTAATTGAGATTGCATAACCATACTACTAGAAGTTGAACTAATTGCACTTAAAGGCTGTCTCCATTGATGTGCAATATTACCAATCATTTCTCCTAATGCTGCACTTCTAGATTGTTCAATGAATTTTTTATCTTTTTCTCTGTTTTTGTATACTTCTTTTTTAATTCTTTTTTCTAAGTTCTCATTCAAGTCTTGAAGTTCTTTTGTTGATACCTGCAGAGATCTTTCTAATCTATATACAATTTCATCCATTTCGTTATAGGTATCTTCTACCATATGAATAATTTTAGAAAAATTTTCTTCATTGATATCTGAATAATTTTTAATCTTAGCTTTTTTTAATTGTCTTAATAATACTTTACTTTCTATTGTTTCCATAGAATTTATTTCTTCTCACCTATTAATGTCAAAGTCATAGTTTGATTATGTAAATCACATTCATTTGTACCTAATGGAGATATCTCCCCATAAGAATAAAAACCAACTTGTGAAGTTTTATCACTAAGATTATTTAATACTGCTTCGATTTCATCTTCTGTTTTTTGTCCTAAAACTAGTTTTCTTCCAACACAAGAAATAGCAATATTTACACTATTATCTAAATCAAACTCTTCTTTATTAAGCATTTTTGATGATTTAGCAGCACCATTAACTAAATCTTCAAAACTTGCTCTCATAAACATTACTTCAGAATTGTTTGGAATATCACCTGCAAAAGTTATAGATTGTTCTTCCTCATTTATTGCAAGAATTGTTCGAACTTTAGCTTCACTATATCCTTCTTCTTTAATCATTAATGGAAATAAAAGTCCACTAGAAGGAAGATTTTTTGCATTTTCCCCTAAATAAGTTTTATAAACTTCAAGTGCTGGTTTATCATCTAAAGTATATAAAATGTTTCCACTTGATTGTGTAACCATTCTATTTATACCAAATTTAGTCCATCCTCCATAACTACTTGACTTATAAATTAAATTGTTTCCATAAAATCCAACTGCTGTAATGTAATTACTTTTAGCTTCGTTATCAACTAAAACCCATGTTTTCTCAAATCTTGCATCATCCCCTGCTAATCCACCAGTTACAATTACATCCTTAGATAATGTTTCATTAAATCCTTTTGTAAGTTGAGAACCATTAATATTTAATCCATCACTTAATATAAAAATTGCTTTTAACTCATCATCTTTTAAGTCTTGAGCAATATCTTTTGCTATTTGTAATGATTCATTTGCAGATTTTATTTCTAAATTTTTAAGTCTAATTTCTGTTTTCTCAAATTTTAAAACTATTATACTAAGTGAATTTTCATACAATTCATCTTGAAAAATCTCACCAGCTGTAGAACAACCTATAATAATAGATTTTTTAAAACTATTTTTTACATCAGCTAATCCTTCAGATATGGTTTGTATATCAGAGGCACCAAAGCAGATAACCAATGTATTATCACTGTCTAAAGAGTCGTTAAGAGGTTCATTCCATTTATTTTCTTCATATATATAATTTTTTTTAATCATTCAATAAAGACCTTTGTTTTATTTAACACATTTTAACATAATTAAATAAATAAATTTATTAAGTTATTATTTGTTTCAAAATGAAATATAATTACATATAGTAATATTAAATTTGTATAATATATTTATGTTTATGCATTTAGATTTAGATTGTTTTTTTGTTTCAGCACATAGAACTATTGATAAAAGTTTACATAATATTGCAGTTGCAGTGGGAGGAAGAAGCAACTTAAGCATTTTTTCCAATGAGAAAAAAAATAGAAATGTAACTTCAAATAGTGGAGCTTTTGTTAGTAATATCTTAACTAATGATTCAAAAAGCACTTTTGAAAACTACTTTAAAGATAGTGATGGAAGAATAAGAGGAATTATAACAACTTCATCTTATGAAGCAAGAGCTTATGGGGTTAAAACAGCTATGAGTGTTTCACAAGCTTTAGATTTGTGCCCTCATTTAATAGTTTTGCCACCAAACTATCCTTTGTACCATGATTTGTCATGTAAGTTAAAACAGCTTTTAGAAAAAGAAATTCCACTAATTGAACAGTTTTCAATAGATGAATTTTTTGGTGATTTACGGGGCTATAAAAATGAAGATGAGGTTTATGAGTTTGCTAAATTTCTTCAAAATAAAATATTAAAAGAGTTGGGATTACCTATTTCAATAGGTATTTCATACACGAAATATTTATCTAAACTTTTAACTGAATATGCGAAGCCTTGCAATATAAAATTTGTAAAAAAAGATGAAATTAGAGATTTTATAAAAGATATACCAATTGATGATTTTCCAGGAATTGGAAAAGGTTTTAGTTTAAGACTTAAAAAAAATGGTATAAGAAAACTAGGTCAAGTTCAAAAAAACAAAGAGCTCTTTTACTCTTGGAAAAAAAACCAGGGATTGATTTATACAATCGTATTTGTGGGGGAAATGATTTTGAACTAAGGGTTCAAACAAGAAAAAAATCAATAGGAATAAGTAGAACCTTTGATGCTGTATATGATAGAGAAGAGGTAAAAAGAAGAATAAATATTTTATGTAGATACTTAACATTTTTGGTTGAAAAAGAGAAGTTTAATCCCCAAACTTACTATATTAAATTTAAGTATGAATCCAAAATAAAATGTAAACATAATGAAAAAGTTAATAGTATCTTCAATGAGTTTGATTTCAAAAAGAAGATGATTGAAATTTTCTGCAAACTTGATACCCATAAGTTTCATGGAATCATTTTTTTAAATATCAGTGTTTATAATTTTAGTGAAAAAAATTCCTATGTAAGCAATATATTTTCACAAGAAGAGGATAAAAAAAAGAGAGATTTATCAAATCAAATCCAAAAATTAAGGTCTAAATTTGGAATTGATATTTTAAAATTTGCCAACGAAATTGAATCAATTTCTAAAATTCAAAAGAGATAACTAAATTTCTTTATCTCTTTTTATATGAATTGTTTGAGCAGGATATGCAAATTCACAGTTGTTTTTATGAACAAGTTCTGAAATTTTTATTATAACATCCTCTTTTGTTTTAAGCCATTCTTCCCAATCAGGACTTTTTGAAAAACAGTAGATTAGAATATTTATTGAAGAATTTGCATATTCGTCAATATAAACTAGTAAGGTTTTTTTAACACCTTTTAAATCTTCATGTTTTATAACATCAAATTTTTTATTATCATCAAAGACAGTATTATCTTCAGTGGCAATATCTTTATGATTTTTAAGCATATCATAAATATCTTTTTTAAGATTTACAATATCTTCCATTTTGCATTCATAAGTTATACCAATACTCATTTTTATTCTTCTACCAATAATTCTTTTTGACCAGTTCATTATGTGAGCATTTGCTAATTCTGAATTTGGAACAGTAATTAAGGCATTATCAAAAGTTCTAATTCTTGTGGTTCTCATTCTAATATCAACAACAGTTCCCTCAATAGAACTTGTTTTTATCCAATCCCCTTGAGAAAAAGAGTTGTCAGTCATAATATTTAAAGAACCAAAGAAGTTTGCTAAAGTATCTTTTGAAGCTAAAGCAATTGCAATACCCCCAACTCCAAGTGAAGCAGCGATTGCTTTAATATCAATTCCTAATTGTGAGAATAAAAATAATATTACTATTAAGATAAGAATTATTTTAAAAATTCTTAAAATAAACACAATCATCTCTTTTCTTACATTAGGATAGGTTTCCAGTAAAGTTTGAGCGTAAGTACTAATACTATTATCTAGAATTTTATAGACAATCCAAGTAAATACAGCCATATAAATTGTATTGATCCAAGGGGTGATTTGAGAGATTAATAGTGTGTTATCTACAAGAATTAGTACAGATATTTGTATTGAAAAAGTGTATAAAATAAGAATTAAAGGTTTATTTAATATATCTTTTACAAAATTTGATGGATTACTTGAATCATAATGATTATTTGTTAAAACAGAAGTAATTTTACTAACATACTTAATTAATATATTTATTATTTTAGTATTAATAAGTCTAAAAAATAGTATTATAAAAATAACTACAAGAAATTCTCCAACTGTAATATTTAAATAATGATTAGTGATATTTGAAGCATATTTAATGTATTTTTGAGAATCTACTTTTTTAATAATATTTTGTATATTGAATTCATCAATAAAAAAGTTGGTTTTTCTGTATTTAGAAATATTATTTTTTAAATAATTTAATGAAAATAGTTGTTTGTTAATTAAATTATATAATTGTGTGTAGTTGTTATAAAAATTCAAAAATATTGGATTTTGATTATCTTTATTCTCTTCATAAACTTTTGTAAATTTATCAATATTAATGTTATTTATAAAATCAATGTTTTTATCAATAATTTCATAAAATAATTCTTTTTCCTTATACTCATGTATGTAATTAGTTAATCGACTTAATGTGTAATTGAATTTTTTGTTTAATGTTAAAATTTCTTTTTCTGTTTCATCTCTTAAAACTGCAAAATCATTTTTTTGTTTTTTATTTATTGCAATTTTTGATTGTAAATAATTAATTTCTCTATTTAAAGTTTCTGTTTCATCATTGATATTTAGATAAAAATCATTATTAAGATTTTTTAAAATAGTTCTAGCGTATTCATTATTTAGATTAATTTGTTCTTCAATATCTTGATTGTTTTTATTTTCAGTAGCATAGGATGTTGAGAATAAAAATAAATAAACAAAAATTATATTTAATATAAATTTTAACATAGTGTTTATACCTTGAATTATTTTTCTAATAATATCTAACATTAATTAAGAAAATGTAAAAAGTTATAATAAATAAAGTGATATTTGAGTACAATAAAAATTATATTTATATCTCTTATAAGTAAATAATTATTCTATCTTAAATAAATAATCAAGGTAATCATGAAAAAAAACACTACAAAATCATATACAAAAAAATTGATTATCCTTTCTTATACTCCTGTTGTAGCAATTTTAATTTTCACATTTTTTTATTTTTTGTCAGCAAAAAAGAATTTAGATGATGCAAAAAATCTAGAAAATAATGTTTATAAATATATAGAATATTTTTATGAGTTAAATTATTTACAAGAAGAAAGATTTTGGAGTATAGCTTACTTAAATGATAAATCTAAAGAAAATTATGAGAATCTATTAAATGGCTATAAAATAAATTATGAGAATATGAATAAAATTATTCCTCAAAATCTACATTTACTTGAAAATATTAGAAATAATAAAAATTTAAACGTTGAAAAAGTTTCTTCAATTTATTCTACAATTATTGATAATTATATAAATACTTTGTTCAAAATAAATGATTCTTTTAATAATAAACAATTTAATTCAATTCTAAATAGTTATCATGTTATTTTAAAATCAAATGAAAAATATTATGCTCAAATAAATAATTTATTTTATTTATTATCTAAAAATAAAATCAATCAAAAAGACTTAGAAAAGCTAATTGAAATAAAATCAAAAATCTCAATTGTGGAAAATGAATTATTACCTTTATTACCTTCTAATATCAGAGTTTTATTTGAAAATGTTATTAACGATAAGAATATTTTAAAGCTAAAAGAAATCTCAAATAACACATATGTCACTAAAAAGATTAATTTTAACAATGATGAATTAATAACTTTAATGATCCAATTAAAAGAAGATTTATTTATATTAAGTAATTTTATTTTCAATAAAATTGACAATGAAGCTGTTAATTTATATCAAAGTGAACTTAATAAAGTTGTTTCAGTTTTTACATTTGCAATAATTATTATTTTATTTGTAATAATCTTTGGTGTTAGATTGAAAAATTTGATTACTGATAACATAAATGAGAATTTTGATGAAATTGAGAGAAAGAATTTTGAAATAGAAAACTTATATAAATATGTAGACAAATATGTTATTTTGTCAAAAACAGATTTAAATGGTATTATCAATTATGCTAGTAAAGCATTTTGCGAAATTTCAAAATATTCTAAAGAGGAGCTTCAAGGAAAAGCACATAAAATAATTCGTCACCCCTTGCAAGATAGAGAAACATTCAAAGATATGTGGGAAACTATTATAAATGGCAAAATATGGACAGGTGAAATTAGAAATCTTGCTAAAGATGGAACAACATATTGGACAAAAAGTACAGTAGGTCCAACATATGATCAAGAAAATAATATAATTGGATACACATCAGTTAGACAAGATATAACTTTAGAAAAATATGCTTTTTATCTAAATAATCAAGTAAGAAATCTACTTGATAATGCTAATCAGGGATTTTTATCTTTTGGAAAATCATTTAAAATAAAAAATACTTATTCTAAAAAAAGTTTAGAGATTTTATCTTGTGAAAATTTTGAAGGAATTTTGATTTCAGATGCATTATTTAGAAATGATATCAATAAAAAAGAGATATTTGAACTAGGTATTGAACAAATCATGGCTTCTTCAGATGAGGATACTAAAAATTTATTACTTACAATATTACCTACTTTAAATACTATCAATGAAAAAACTTTTTCAATAGATTATAAACTTATAGACGATGACAAAATAATGGTTATTTTAGTTGATATCACAGAAAAACTTCAACTTGAAGAAAAGATAAAACATGAAGGTAGCATTCAAAAAATGATTGTAGCAATTGCTACAAGAAGAAATGATTTTATTGAACTTAAAAACGTTTATATTGATTTTTTAGGAAATATTAGCAACAAAGTAAATGATAATAAAAATATCCAAGATAATTACTTGGATATTATAAAATCTTTACACACTTTTAAAGGTTTGTTTGCCCAAGAAGAATTAATTAATACAACAAATTCTTTACATGAATTAGAAACAAAATTAACTGTATTAAAAACAAAAGAGTTATTAAACAATGAAACCTTGAAGTCAGAACTTCTAAGTTCTGATTTAAATGAAAGTTTCCAAAAAGATTTAACATTAATTTATGAAATCTTAGGAAAAGATTATTTAGATAATAAGAATGAAATAAAAGTTGATAGTGATAAATTTAGAAATTTCGAAGTTGAATTAACTAAATTTGTGACAAATAATATTAAAATCAACGATGCAAATATATTATTAGAAAATTTCTCAAAAATACATCAAAAATCTCTTAAAGTACTTTTAGAGATTTATCCTGAAAGAATCAAAAATATGTCGATTAGATTAGGTAAGTCTATAAATATTGTTAATATTGAGGGTGATCCTTCAATTACGGTAAGTGCGAGTTATGAACAATTTATTAAAAATCTTGTGCATGTATTTAGAAATATGATTGATCATGGTATCGAATTACCAGATGAAAGAGAATTATTAGGAAAACCTATTAATGGAACAATCCAGTGTAAATTTTATATTAGTGATGAAAATAACATAAAGCTTATAATCTCTGATGATGGTAAGGGAATGGATATAGATACTATTAAAAATAGGGCAATTCAAAGAGGTATTATAGACAAAGAAAAAGCTTCATTGTTACAAGAACAAGAAATCTATAAATTAATTTTTTTAGAGAATTTCTCTACAAAAGATAACTTTGATATTATTTCAGGAAGAGGGATAGGATTAAATTCAGTTTTATATGAATTAAATAAAATAAATGGCTTTGTTGATATAGAAACAAAAATAAATGAAGGTACAAAATTTATTTTCACTTTACCTTTAAAATTAGCAACTGTTAATAGGTTTGATGATGTAATTGAATACAATAATATTGTTCTTGAAAACCTTAATGATCTAATTGTAAATAATATAGATATTAATATAAATAAAACTTCAAAAGTTGAGGATTTCAATCTTTTAGATTATTACACAACGATCAAAATTAAAAGTGATAATTATGAAATAATATCTATTTTAACAATTCAAAAAAATCTATTAAATCAATTCGGTAAAATGTATTTGGATAGGCTTTTATGTGAAGATGATGATTTAAGTATTTATCAAAGTATAATTGATGAAACATTAAACATAGTATTAGGAAGAACATTATTTAATAGCCAAAATCTTTTAAATAATTTAGAGATATCTACACCATTGCTAATAGATGAAGAAATGATAAAAAACTTAGTTAATAATAATTTCTTTTTTAATTCAGAAATTGAAACTAACAAGGGAATTTTAAATATAATATTGATAATCAAGGAGTTATAAAAAATGGCAAGAATTATGGTTGTTGACGATATAAGTATCATGAGATTTACTATTAAAGATAGATTGCAAAAAATAGGCCATGAAGTTGTAGCTGAAGCTTCAAATGGTTATAGTGCAATTGAACAATATAAAATATACAAACCTGATTTAGTTACTATGGATATTACAATGCCAGCGGAACAAGGTGTTAAAAATGGTATAGAAGCTTTAGTAGAAATAAGAAAAATTGATTCTAATGCTAAAATTATTATGGTAACTTCTCATGGTGAAGAAAAGTTGGTAATTGAAGCAATTTCAAAAGGTGCTAAGGGTTATATTTTAAAACCAGTTAACGAAGAAAAACTCAAAAGCGTATTTGATAAAATTAAATTTTAAATGAATAAATTATTAGATAACAACAGATATTTTGAAGCCTTTTTAGAATCTTCTGATATAAATATTATTAAATTTAATGAAGATTTAAAAATTTATAAAGAAAATATATCATTAAATCTTGAAGAATTTTTAAATCAAGAATTAGATAAAAAAGATTTAATAGATGTATTATTTGAAGAATTAGAAACTCGAAAAAGTGTTAGAAAACTATTCAATGGTATACTAAAATCAATGAATAAAGATGCTGCTTATTTGTATTTTTCTTTGGTTCCTAAAAAAATAATTATAAATCACAAAATTATTGAACTTAATTTTAAAGTTATTGATTTTAATGAGTTTATAATTTTTTTAAAAGATATAACCTTACAAGAAACATATAGAATAAATCTAGAAGAAGAAAAAAATCTTCATACTTTAATTGTTTCTATTATTAATAATCGTGAAGAATTTATTAACTTAAAAAGGGAGTTTGAGTTCTTTTCAAAAAATTATAGAGTTACATATAAACAAAGAAATATAACAGAATTATTAGACGCTGTAGAAACTTATAAAGGCTTGTTAATAGAGTCTGGATTTAGAACAACATATGCGGCATTGTGTGATTTTGAAAAATTATTAAAATTATCCCTAAATCAATCAATAGCTGATTTAGATACTATTTTTAAACAAGTAGATTTACATTTTGAATTTGTTAAAGAGATAGAAAATGTAGTGAAAATTTTAGGTAAAGATATTTTTAATTATAGTAAAGATGATTTTAAAACAAGAAAATTATTTCAAATAGAAACTAAATTAAAAGAAATACTACAAGAAGAAGTTTATGATAGAAAAGATATCACATTTTTAATAAATGAAGTTTCAGTACTTAATGGATTTAATTTGTATGATCGGCTTAAAATTTTTTCTAATCAAGTTATTAAAAGTGTTGACTCAAGAGATAAAAAATTAAATCCTTCTGTTGTTGAAGGTGATAAAAATTTATTTTTGCCTAAAATTTATGAACCTTTTGTAAATGTCCTTTTAAATGTATATAAAAATTCGGTTTCCCATGGACTAGAAACATTTATTGAAAGATTTAGTAAAAATAAGCAACAAAATGGACAAATATTTACCGAATTCTTTGTTTTAAATAATATTTTGACTATAGAAATCAAAGATGATGGTAGAGGTATTGACCTAGATTTTGTAAGAAATAAAGCTATAGAAAACAATATTGTTGATAAATCAGAATTAATTAATTTTTCAAATGATGATGTTTTAAATTTAATTTTTGATGAAAAATTTTCTTTGAAAGAAAATGAAGATAAACAATCTAAAAAAGGTTTGGGTTTAAGTTTATTAAAAACAGAATTAGAAAAAATTAATGGTAAGGTTAGTGTAACTACTAATATTGACGATGGAACAAATTTTAAATTTTCAATACCTTTAAAAAATGATTATAATGCTGTAAAAGAAGATTCAAAGGTTAAAGATTTATTTAATGAAGTTGTAGAAAACAATTTTATTAGTTATCTTGATATGAATCCAAATATCAAGATCGAATCTAAAAATATCCAAGAACAAATGGATTATAGTGATTATTACACTTGCATGGATTTATCAAATGATAATGAAAAAATTATCATAGTAGCAGCTGCTAATAGCAGATTAATTGATGAATTGCTTAAAAATTTTACTCAAGAAGAATTGAGTGATGATATTAAACTTGAAATGTACCAAAGCGTACTTGATGAAAGTTTAAATACAATTTTAGGTTATGTTCTTAGTTCTCCAAATTGTAAGTTTCAGAATTTAAAATTATCACCACCTATTATTTTAGAAAAAGAAGTTATAAATTCTATTATTAATTCAAAAGAAAAACTTATTAAAGAATTATCAACAAATTTAGGGAAAATGAATTATTTGATATTTTACAGTTAGAAAGTTCTACTAAGGGCATTGATATATTTTGATTTTATCTGATACTTTAAATTTTTTAAGTATTCCTTCCCTTGTTATGATTTTATAGTGAGTAATATCTTGATTTAAAGCCTGATTTAATAACAGAGTTCTTAAAGAACATGCTTTTTTATATTCTTGGTTTATTTTGCTTGAATTTAAAAAAAATAGGTGTTTTGGAATTTTTATCTATGCAAATATATGGATAATAAATTTCATAGTTGTTTGTGCTGACAAATTTAATATCCCTATAATTTGCGCTAAATTTTTTTAAAGCAGTTTTTTTTAATGATTTCTTGTAATAGTAAAACGATGGATCACTAAACTCTATTGATTCATATTTGTATTGTGCTTTTAGTTTACAAATAAAATAAAAATCTATAATTTCATCTGTGATTTTCATGTATCAATAAATGAATCCAAATAGCCAAAGTGGAATCTTATTATCAATCCCAATTTCTATATCATCAGCTACAATAAAACCTTGTTCAGCATCTTTTAACTGTTTGAAGTTTTTATCTTTGCCACCAATTTCAAAGGTATATTTATCATCTAAAATAAAATCACCACTCTTTGGATAATTAATATTATGCTCATAAGATGTTTGTGATGCGAAGAATGTTTCTCTTAGTGTTCCTATCTTTGGACTATTACAAAAGATCGAAAATAGATTTGTATTATCCAAATAAAGTTTTTCAGGCTTTGAAATGATACTTACTCCACTTGACTTTGCTCCCAGTATTCTAATCAATCCAGCAGCTTGTAATATTCCTAAATATTTATATAATGTTCTTTGGTTAAGTTCAACAGCTCCACAAAGCTTTGAAATGTTTATATCATATGGTTCACTTTGACATAACATTATCATCATTTTTTTAAGTGAATTAATTTTATCATGATCAATAGTGTAAATCATTGGTAGATCAGTTTCTAATATTTGCATTGAGGCACTTAATAGTTTTTGGATATAACTATTTTTTGAAGTAGTATAAAATGGATATGCACCACTTTTTAAATACTCCTCAAAATATGCAAATGGTTTTACTTTTGCTAAAATCTCCGTAGAGATTATTGTATGGTTTTGAAGAATATTATCTAAGTTGATTGGTTCAAACTTCTCATTAGTTTCTAGTTCCAAAAACTCTCTAAAAGATAGTACGGGAAGTCTATGAATAATTGCACGTCTACTTAAATCAGCTTTAGCATTATCTATGGCAACTGCATTTGATCCTGTAAAAACAATATTTAATGAGAAAAAACTATCGTAAATAAGTTTTAAATCAATTTCAAAATTCTTGATTTTATGAATCTCATCTATGATTAAAACTTCTCCACCTTTTTTTTGAAACTCATCAGCAATAGCAAAAAGTCCTAATTCAATCACAAGTGGGTGATCTGCCATAATATATATTGTCTTTTTTTCTTTGAATATACCATGCAGGTATTGGAGTAAAATAGTAGTTTTACCAACACCCCTTGATCCTAAAACACCAATAAGCCGTTCATTAAAATCTATTTTATTAAATAGAAATCTTTTGTACTCAGGAATTTTCTGAGTTAGAATTTGATTTGAAAGTAGTTGTAGTTGTTCTATCATGTTTACTCCAATACTAATTGAATATTATGTATTTTGTATTATAATACAAATATATTAAAAAGTTAATATTACTTAATTACAAACAATTTGTAATCCTGATAAAAATAAGGAGAGTGTTTTAGACTGTGCTTTATTACATAATTTTTATTTAAAGAGTTTAACATCTTAAACAAATATTTTTTGTAAAATATATATAAAGTAAGTATTTAAGGTATTTGTAGATGGTGCGCGTGAAAGGACTTGAACTTATTCTTCTCATTCTTTTATAAATCCCATAAAACCCTAAAAAACAATTATAATCCCTTTAAAAAGGGATTTACCACAAATCCAAGTCTGATGAGAAAAGCTGGAGCAAAAAATTACGAAAGTTATTCAAAAAAAATTTTAAATATTATCAAAAATAAACCAGTGTCCTTTGAGGTATTCGCGGACAATAAAAAAGATATGATTAAA
>JALRJW010000334.1 GCA_023268955.1 Aliarcobacter sp.
CATACAACAAACTGTTAGATGAAGGATATCCCAGTATTGGATGTGAACCTTGCACTAGACCAATTAAGATCGGTGAAGACATACGAGCCGGTCGTTGGTGGTGGGAAAATGATGAACACAAAGAATGTGGTCTTCATATGAACCACGACAATTAAATTAATCATACAAAATCGTTTCATATTGATTAATGCACACGGTGGAAAGTTAGTAAATCGAGTAAAAGATGTTGATCCATCTGGATTGATGTCAATTGATATTTCTGCAGATTTGGCAAATGATGTAGAAAATATTGCCGATGGAATTTTCTCACCATTAGAAGGATTTCTAAATCAACAAGATTTTGAATCAGTTATCTCAAAAGGTAGACTCGCAAATGGAATTGCATGGACTATTCCAACTGTTCTTGATGTTGATGATGATACTGGTAAAAAAATGAAAGAAGCTGGTGATGTCTTACTAAAAAATCCTGATGGAACAGGAATTGCTGTATTACATGTTGAAGACGTTTACTCTTATGATAAACAAGCAACCGCAAATGGAGTGTATGGAACAAATGATGACTCACATCCAGGTGTTGCAAAAACAAACTCTATGAAAGATTTCCTTGTCGGTGGAAAAATTGACTATATTCAAAGACAAAATGAAACTGAAATTAGAAAACATAGAAACAACATAAGACATCAATGTTCCACCTATTAGTGCAACTCCAAGTCCACCAAACACAGCATCAGTTGCTAGCAATGATGAAGCAAATACCATAGTTAAAACTGTAAGAATAATAGGTTTTGATCTAGTTGCTGTAGCTTTTGCAATTGCTTCATTTATACTAAGACCTTGTTCATTTACCAATTGTCTTGAGAAATCTATAATCAGTGTTGAGTTTCTAGAATTAATCCCAATTAAACCAATAAACCCAATAAGTGATGTTGCTGTTAAATAAAATGTATCAGCTGTGAATAAATCCATAATTACATGGGCAAAAATAACTCCAATTATTGATACGAAACTTGCTAAAACTATTCCACCTGCAATTGCAAAGTTTTTATAGTACATAACCATTAAAAAGAAAATTAAAACCATAGCAATAATAAATGCTCCACCTAAATCTCTAAAAGTATCTAAAGTAACTTTTAATTCTCCATCAAATACCAGTTCAAATTTCTCATTTGTTTTTTTATCAATGAAAGCAAGGTTTAGCATATTTGTAGAAATTACATCATAATCTTTTGATAATGTAGTTTTCATTTCATTTCTAGCATCAAGAAGTGGATAAATTTGGCTTTCTTTATCTGTCTCGGCGATTACATTTATCATTTTTGTTAGATTTTTAGATGTTATCGTTGGTTCTTGAATAACTTTTTTAATTGTAATAAACTCTAAAATACTTATCATAAAACCTTGATTGTTTTTAACTCTAAGTGTTTGCAGTCTATTTTTAATAGATGCTAAATCAGTGTTTTCAAAGATTCTAGAACTATCAAGTCTCACAAAAATTGGAATTTGGTTTTCTGCTTTATTTTCATTTACAACAGAAATTTTTACTCCTTCATATGCAGTGTAAAGTACTTGTTTAATTTGATCTAAACTAACACCACTTTTAATGATTTTATTATTATCAAGGGAAAGTTCAAATTTATAGAAATCATCATCAGCCATAACATCAATATCAACTAAAGTAGCTTGATTTTTTAATATATCAGCAATTTTTGAAGCAAACTCTCTTCTGCTTTCAAAAGTTTCTCCACCATAAATCTCAGCTACAATAGAAGCTAAAACAGGAGGACCTGCAGGAAGTTCAATAAATTTGATATTTGCATCATGAAAAGAGCATTTTGTTTGAATTTCTTTTCTTAATTGACTAACAAGATTGTAACTTGTGATATCTCTATCTTGAGCTCTTTTAATGTTAATCATCATCTCAGCTTGAGACTCTTTGTCTTTTAAAGCACTTTGTTTAACTAATGCTGCAAAATCTAGAGGTTGACCTTCACCTAAAAATACAGAAATATTTGTAATATTCTCATTTTTTTGAAGCTCTTTTACAATACATCTAGTTACTTCTTTAGTTTGTGTAATATTTGAACCATCTTTTAAATCAACATAAATAGAAAAAGAATCTGAATCTTTTCCTGGAAGCATTTTCGCTTTTGTAATCTCAGTTGGGAATGTTAAAATTGAAAGTATAAATAAAACTAAAGTTATTAGATATACCATCATAGATTTTGATTTACTCTGTAATATTTCATAAATAAATTTTTCTAATTTCATTGTAAAACCTTATAAAAATTTTTTAATTAAATATGGAGTAAACGCATAGGCAACAAACAGTGACATAATAAGTGCTATTGGTACAAATACAGGAAGAGGGTGCATAAACTGTCCCATCATTCCACCAACAAAGAACATAGGTAAAAATGTCATAATAATAGCAATAGTTGCAATATTTGTTGCATTTCCTATTTCATTTGTTGCATTGATTGAAATAACTTTGATATCACTATGGGGTGACATTCCTCTGTGTCTATGAATATTTTCAATAACAATAATAGCAGCATCAACAAGCATTCCCAAACTTACAAGAAGGGCAAATAGCGTGATTCTGTTTATTGTTTCATCTAACATAAATCCTGTAAATAGTGTTAAAGATAAAATCATAGGAACAAGTAATGATACAATCATAGCTTCTTTAAATCCCAAAGAAAAGATAAGTAAAATAGCTATAATTACTATAGAAATAAGAAGATTCTGAACTAAAGAGTTTACAGCATTATTAGCTGTATATCCATCGTCCCTTGTAATAGTAAAATTGATATGTTTTGAACTTAAATCATCTTTTATACTATCAATGTAAGCAAAAATCTCATCATTTATTGTTACAGAGTTACTACCTTTTAATTTTGAAACAGTTAATGTTAATTGTTCTATTTCTTCGTAATTTCCATTTAAATCAGCTTGATATAGTAGGGCTGTTTTTTTATTTTGAATGTCGTAAGTTCTTTTAACTTCTGCAATATCTTTTAAGTAAATAGCAACACCACTTGAATATGAAACAATAATGTTTCTTATATCATCTTCTGATTCAATAGCATTTTTGATTCCAAAGATTACTAATTCATTTGAACTTGTATTTGAAGTGATATTTGGAGTTTTATATGATAAACCTTGAACTTTCTGAACAATCTCACCTAAAGATATATTATATGCTGAAAGTTTGTTTACATCTACTAAGATATTGTATTGCTCTTTTTTCTCACCTTTCATATCAATTAAAGCTACATTATCAATTTTATTAATGTCTTTAGTGATTTTATTGATTTCTTTGTAAAGCTCTGTTTGAGAAATAAGTTCATTGCCATCTTTTTTTTCAGGATAAAAAGCAATAGTTGCAATTGGAATATCAGTATCTATATCCATTGTTTTAATGATAGGTTGCATAGCACCTTTTGGCATTAAATCCATATTTCTCATAACTTGATCATAAAGTTTTAGATTAGATTCTTCTTTATCTTGACCTATGTAGTATTGAGCTTGAACAATACCTACAGACTCTTTAGCGTATGAAAAAATATTTTCAACACCTTGAATCTCTTTAATTTTTTTTTCTAAAGGCTCAATAATAATTTTTTGAAGAAAAAAGAAACTCCTATCATAGAGTTCTATTGTCATCCTAGTGTTCAAGGAATAATACCTGAGCCA
>JALRJW010000010.1 GCA_023268955.1 Aliarcobacter sp.
AAAAACAGCTTCATTAATTGAAGCTGCTTCTAAAAGTGCTGCTATTTTAGCTGGACTTGATGAAGAAAAATATGCACTTTATGGTAAAAATTTAGGTTTAGCTTTCCAAATGATTGATGATATTTTAGATATCACTCAAGATTCTCAAACTTTAGGAAAACCAGCAATGCTTGATTTTGTAGAGGGTAAAATTACTATTCCATATTTACTTTTGCATGAAAGAGTTGAAGATAAAGCTAAGTTAGAATCTTTGTACAAAAGAGAACTTAGTAATGAAGAATCTTCTTGGATTAAAGAGCAAATGAAAACAACAGGTGCTTTAGAAGATTCAATAAACTTAGCTAAAAAAATTGGAAATGAAGCAATTGATATCGTAAAAGATGAGCCAAATAGTGAAACTTTAGTTTTTATAATGAAGGCTATGATTGAAAGAGAGTTTTAATATATGAGTTATTTAGTAATCTCTTTTTCTCACAAAAATACAGATATTCAACTAAGAGAAAAACTTGCTTTCAATAGTGATGAAGCTAAAGAGAGATTTTTAAGAAAAATAGTTAGTGATGAAATAACAAAAGAGGCAGTTTTACTTTCAACTTGTAATAGAGTTGAAATTATCACTAGATCAATAAATATTAAAAAAAGTAGCAAAAGTATTATTGAAAAACTTGCAACTTATGCTAGTGTTGATTTTGATATGCTTTATGACAGAGCAGATATTTATGATAATGATGGAGCAGTTCATCATTTATTTACTGTTGCATCTGCTTTAGACTCTCTTGTAATTGGTGAAACACAAATTGTTGGGCAATTAAAAGATGCTTTTAGGTTTTCATCTGATAGAAATTTATGCAATGTTAAAATGAGTAGAATCATGCATTATGCATTTAAGTGCGCTGCAAATGTAAGAACAGCTACTTCTTTGGGAACAGGGTCTGTTTCAGTGGCTTCAACAGCTGTTGCAAAAGCAAAAGAGATTGTTGGAAATTCAAATGGTGTAGATGCCCTTGTAATTGGTGCAGGTGAAATGAGTGAGTTAACAATTAAGCACTTATTATCAAGTGGATTTAAAGTTACATTAACTAGTAGAGATGTTAAAAAAGCTGAAAATTTAGCGGACACTTTTGAGCAACATGTATATGTTGAACCTTATGATAAATTAACTTCACTTTTAGATGCTTCAACGGTTATGATAACTGCAACATCAGCACCTTATCCAATTATTACAAAAGAAAATACAAATGAAGTATCTAAAAAAAGATATTGGTTTGATATAGCAGTTCCTAGAGATATTGATGAAAATATTGATTATTCTAATCTTGAAATATATTCAGTTGATGATTTACAAGATATAGTAAATCAAAATATGAGTTTAAGAGCATCTCAAGCTAAACAAGCATATTCAATAGTTAGTAAAATGTCTATGGAATTTTTTAATTGGTTAAAATCTTTAGAAGTTGAGCCTTTAGTAAAACAACTTCATTTAAATGCGCAAGATGTTATTAACAAAAAAGTTGATAATGCAATT
>JALRJW010000012.1 GCA_023268955.1 Aliarcobacter sp.
GGACCTGGTATTTCATTAAAAGCAGAAAACTTAGGTTTAGGTTATATCGCTGAAGTACCATTAGTTGTAATCAACGTAATGAGAGGTGGTCCTTCAACAGGTTTACCAACAAGAGTTGCTCAAGGTGACTTATTACAAGCAAAAAATCCAACTCATGGAGATGTAAAATCAATTACATTATGTCCAGGTAACTTAAATGAGTGTTATACTGAAGTTGCTAGAGCATTTAACTTAGCTGATAGATTTATGCAACCAGTATTCGTTTTATTAGACGAAACAATTGGTCACATGAGTGGTAAAGCTACTATTCCTGATTTAGAAGAAGTACAAGCTGGAAAAATTTCTAGAAAAACATTTGATGGTGCTCCAGAAGATTACTTACCATATGGTGTAGGTGCTGATGAAGCTGCTGTATTAAATCCAATGTTCAAAGGTTATAGATACCACTTTACAGGATTACATCATGGACCAACAGGTCACCCAACTGAAGATGCAGATACTTGTGATGCTTTAATGAAAAGATTATTCAACAAAGTTGATGCTCACATGGATGAAATCGAATTAAATGAAGAGTATATGTTAGAAGATGCAGACTTAATGATTATTGCTTATGGTTCAGTTTCATTAGGTGTAACTGAAGCAATTAACAGATTAAGAGCTGAAGGAATTAAAGTTGGTATGTTTAGACCACTTACAATTTGGCCATCTCCAGCAAATAGAATTAACGAATTAATGAAAAAATTCGACAAAGTATTAGTTGCTGAATTAAATATGGGACAATTTGCTGATGAAGTTCAAAGAGTTTCTGGAAGAAATGATTTTGAAACATTATTTAAAGTAAACGGAAGACCTTTATCTCCGTTAGAAATTATTGAAAAAGTAAAAGGAATTATATAATGGCTTTTAATTACGACGAATATTTAAGAACAAGTAAAATGCCAACACTATGGTGTTGGGGATGTGGTGATGGTGTTATTTTAAAATCTGTAATTAGAGCTATCCAAAAAGTTGGTTGGAACATGGACGATGTTTGTGTTGTTTCTGGTATTGGATGTTCTGGAAGATTTTCTTCATATATTAACTGTAACACTGTTCACACAACTCACGGTAGAACTTTAGCATATGCAACTGGTATTAAATTAGCTAATCCAGATAAAAAAGTTATCGTTGTTGGTGGAGATGGTGATGGTCTTGCTATTGGTGGTAACCACACAATTCACGCATCAAGAAGAAATATTGATTTAAATTACATTATTATCAATAACTTCATTTACGGTTTAACTAACTCTCAAACTTCTCCAACTACTCCTCAAGGTATGTGGACAGTTACAATGAGTAGAGGTAACATTGACCCAACATTTGATGCTTGTAAATTAGTTGAAGCAGCTGGTGCATCTTTTGTTGCTAGAGAAACAATGTTAGATCCTAAAAAACTTGAAAGAGTATTAGTTAAAGGTTTTGAACATAAAGGATTCTCATTTATTGAAGTATTCTCTAACTGTCACGTTAACCTAGGAAGAAAAAATAAAATGGCTACAGCAATGGCTAACTTAGAGTGGATTGATTCTATTTCTGTTGCAAAAGCTAAATTTGACAAATTAGAGCCAGAAGAGCAAGTAGGAAAATTCCCATTAGGAATTTTAAAACATGATGAAAATGCTCCTGAATACTGTGAATCTTATGAAAAAGTAAAAGAAGCGCACAAAAACAAAACACAAGTTGTATTATAAGGAGACATGATGGCTAATAGAACATTAATGAGATTTACAGGTGTTGGAGGACAAGGTGTTCTTCTTGCAGGTGCGATTTTCGCAGCTGCTAAAATTAACAACGGTGGATATGGTTTAAAAACTGCTACATATACATCTCAAGTTAGAGGTGGTCCAACAGTTGTTGATATTACATTACAAGATGAAGAAATCTTATACCCATATGCAAATGATGGTGAAATTGATTTCATGTTATCTGTTGCTAACGTATCATACAACCAATTCAAAAATGGTGTTAAGCCAGGTGGAACTATCGTTGTTGAACCAAACTTAGTATCTCCAACTGAAGAAGATAGAAAAAAATGGAATATTATTGAAATTCCAATTATTACAATTGCTAAAGAAGAAGTTGGGAATGTTATTACTCAATCTGTTTTAGCATTAGCAATTGCAAACTACTTCACAAATGAAGCGGTGCCATCTGAAGTATTAAGAAAAACAATGCTTTCTAAAGTACCTGAAAAAGTTCACGAAATCAACAATAAAGCGTACGATCTAGGATATAAATACGCTAAAGAAGCTGAAGCAGCGAACGCTTAATAATTATAAGTAGCAATAGCTACTTATAATACTCTTTTATTAAATCAAAAAATCAAATTTTTTTATTCTTTGTTATCATCTTTTTCTTTTGAAGAATTACCCTCTTTTTTGTAGTCTCTTTTTTGAGGTGGATTTATAATCTTTCCACTTTTTGAGAATTCAATTAAATCTTCAACTGTTTTTATATTTGGGTTTATTTTATTTAGATTTTTTAAAGATTCCATGAATATATAGTAAGTAGTTAATGCATCATAATAAGCCCTATGATGATGTTGAACATTTATATTTAGTTCTTCTTTTAATGCTTTTAAGCCATATTTTTGAGCATCTATAGTTCTTTTAGCTAAATCAATACTACATAGTTTTCTATTTCTTAATTTTCCTAAATCATATTTTTCAAATGAATCAGAAATAAAATTAAAATCAAATTTTATATCATGGGCAATAAAAACAGAATCTTCTAAAAATAGTTTAAAATCCTGCAAGACATTATTTATAAAAGGGGCATTTTTTAACATGCTAGGCCTGATGTTTGTTACTTCTTGAATATATGGTGCAATATCTTTTGCATAAACTAAACTATCAAATTTATCTATTACTTTTCCATTTTGAACTTTAACGGCACCAAGTTCAATTATTTGATAGCCTTTTTTAACATTTGAGCCATTTGTTTCAATGTCTACTATACAAAAAACTTGTTCATTGATATTTGTTTTAGAAGTTGATAAGCATACCTGATCTTTTTCTATTTCAAGGGGTAAGCCATTTGAAATTAATAATTCAAATTCTAAATATGGATCAACAAAAATAGTATCAGTACATTTTTCAATTCTATCCATAAAATCATCAAATAGAAAAGATTTCTTAGTTAATTCTTCAATTAAATAACATATAGTCTTAGATTTCATATACTTTATTTACAAACTCAATCATTTTTTCTTTTGACTTTTTACCCTTAGATTCTTCAACCCCACTACTTACATCAACACCATAAAAGTCTAAACCTTTTAATTCATGCAAGTTCTGAGCACTTAAACCACCTGCTAAGATTAGATTTGAGCAATCAATTCCATCAAACCATTCAATAGCAATTCTTTTACCCTCTCCACCGTAACTCTCTACAAAGGCATCAACTAAATAAAATTTATTTTTATCTAAACCTTCTAAATCTGTTTTAGCTTTTACTCTAATAACTTCTATATGTCTTGTTTGCAACGATTTATAAAATTTATCATCAGCTTCAAAGTGAATTTGAGCAATATCAACACCTGATAATTTAGCTATAAAATCAACTTGTGCAGCATACATATTTACAAACAAACCAACACTTTGAACAAAAGGAGGAAGTTGTCTTATTATCTCTCTTGCTTTATTAGGATCAATATATCTTGGACTTTTTTCATAAAATACAAATCCTAAAGCATGTGCTCCTGCTTGAATAGCATTTAAAGCATCCTCAAGATTTGTTATTCCACAGATTTTTATTCGCATTATATACCTAAATATTAAATCTGAAGAGATTTAATTGCTTTTGAATAATCATCATTTCCAAATACATAAGACCCAGCAACAACAACATCAACACCAGCTTCTTTTAATTCATGGATATTTTTATCATTTACTCCACCATCCACTTCAATTAAACAGTTTGGATTTCTTTCATTGATTAATTTTTTTAATCTTTTTGCTTTTTCAACAACACTTGCAATAAATTTTTGTCCACCAAAACCAGGATTAACTGACATCAATAAAACCATATCTAAATCTTCAAGTAAAAATTCTATGGCTTCAGGCGGGGTATGAGGATTTAAAACAATACCTGGTTTAATTCCTAAACTTCTAATTTTTTGAATAAGTCTATGGGGATGTTTTTCACTTTCAATATGAAAAGTGATATATTCAGGTTTTAAGGGAGCAAATAACTCAACAAAAAATGTATTGTTTTCTACCATTAAATGAACATCTAAAGGTTTTGTAGCAGCTTTAGCAACAGGAGACACAACAACTGGTCCAATTGTCATATTTGGTACAAAATGACCATCCATTACATCAACGTGGATTAAATCACATCCACCATCACAAATAGCTTTTATTTCTTGATCTAATTTTCCAAAATCAGCAGATAATATCGAAGGAGCAACTAACATAAAAGGCCTTTTATTTTTTGTGGGATTATATCATTAAACAGATGTTATTTATCTTTTAAATTATTGATATAATAATAAATAGCTTCAATCTCTTCATCAACTAAAAAATATGTTGGCATAATATCTGCATTATA
>JALRJW010000153.1 GCA_023268955.1 Aliarcobacter sp.
ATGCAATTGTACAAATACCCATTTTAGACATGATTTTCAATAATCCAGCATTTAATGCTTTTTGAGTATTTTTTAAATATTGTTGCATTTCAAACTTAGTAGCACCTTGTCTTTTGTATAAAGCAACAACAGTAGCATACATAATATATGGATAAATAGCAGCAACACCAAACCCTAACATAACAGCAGCCATATGAGCATCATAAACTTCACCTGTTACAGCAATAATAGATACTTTATGTCTAATACCTTCTTCTAGAAGTTTTTGATTTACATAACCAATTGCCATAGCCATTGGAATAAGTTTTACAGTTGCATCTAATTTTCTATCATCTAAAATAACAATAGAAACATTATCTTCGTTTACAGCTTTTACAACTTTAGAAGCCAAAGATTCTAATGCTGATTTTAAAGTTGTTTTATATGTAGTTGTAAATGATTTGTTTTTATAATACTCTTCATATCTTGGAGATTTAGGATCACCAAAAGATACTAAAACATCATATTTCTCTTTCATCAAAATAGGAGATGCAACTTTTAATCTTCTTGCATACTCAGGTTTTTCATCCAACATATTATGTAAAGATCCAAATCCTGACTCTAAAGACATAACAACTTTTTCTCTATATGGGTCAATTGGAGGATTTGTTACTTGAGCAAATTTTTGTCTAAAAAAATCTGTAAAGTTTCTATTTACTTTAGAAAAACATGCTAATGGAGTATCATCTCCCATAGAACCAACTGGTTCTTTTCCTTCTTTTGCCATAGGCTCAATTACTTGATCAATTGCTTCATAAGTAATATTGAAGAATTTTTGTTTTTTCTCTAATTCAGTTACAGACGTATAATCTTTTAAATTTAAGAAAGAATCTTCTGTATACTCTTGTAAATAATCCATATAATCATTTAACCAAGTTGAATATTTTTGAGAAGATTTTAAATAATCATTGATATTTTCTTCTTTTAATACTTTTCCGTATTTTAAGTCAAGACCAATCATTTGACCTGATTGTAATCTTCCTCTTTCTAAAATTTTATCTTCATCTAATTTCAATGTTCCGTATTCAGATGTAATATATAACTTGTCATCTTTTGTAATTACGTATTTAGCAGGTCTTAAACCATTTCTATCAATTAAACATCCAATATGTCTACCATCAGTTAATGAAACAGCAGCAGGTCCATCCCATGCTTCCATTGCAGTTGCTGTGTACTCATAGAATGCTCTTAAATTAGAATCCATATGAGGAGCATTTTGCCATGGAGCTGGTACTAAACTTCTAGCAGCTTTAAAGAAATCAAATCCATTTGCAATCATAAATTCAAACATATTATCTAATGACGTTGAATCTGAACCAACAGGTTGTAAAATTGGTAAAATTCTTTTTAACTCTTCGTCTGTAAATACTTCTGATTTAATAGATTCTGATTTAATTTGAACATTAATTCTATTTGCTTCAACTGAGTTTATCTCACCATTGTGTGCAATAGCTCTAAATGGTTGAGCTAATCTCCATTGTGGTAATGTATTAGTTGAAAATCTTTGGTGAAATAAAGAAAAAGAGATTTGGAAATCTTCATCTCTTAAATCAACATAGAATTTTTTGATATGCGTAGGCATTATTAGCCCTTTGTACGCAATTACTTTTGATGAGAAGGTAGGAATATAAAAATCTTTATCATCAATTAGTTTGTGCTCACACTCTTTTCTTGTTAAATAAAGTAAAGCATCAAATCTTTTAGAAGACATTAAAGTGTTAGGAGATACAAAAACCTGAATGATATTTGGTAATGTATCTAATGCTTGTTGACCTAAAGCATCAGTATCAATTGGAACTTCTCTTGTCATTAATACTTTTAAGTCATTGTTTTCACAATATTGTTTAAATGTATCAATATGTTTTAAATCCCTTGTAAAAATCATAGCAACTGCATATTCAGCAGGTAAGTCAATTCCATTTTCAGTTGCTTTTTTTCTCATAAAATAATCTGGCATAGACAATAATAAACCTGAACCATCTCCAGTTTTACCATCAGCTGCCACTGCACCTCTGTGCATCATTCTTTCTAGTGAACTTATAGCGTCTTCTAAGTTTTTATGACTTGGTCTATTTTGCATATCAGCAACAAGACCAAAACCACAGTTATCTTTAAAAGACGTAAGTAAATCTAAATTACTACCCATTATATTCCTTTTAAAATTTAATCTTTTATATTCCTTAAAAAAGTCTAATATTATATACATGAAATCATTAAATTATGGTTAAAACATATTTAGTAATAAAGTTATACTGTACAATTAATATACAACTTACTATTTTCTTAACTAAAAAAATTAATTTTAAAATATTTATTTAATTTCAGTAATAACTACACAACTTGTACATAAGTTTACATTACAATTTTCATATAACTTATTTAAGGAGAACAAATGAAAAAATTAGTTTTAGGAACAATTGCAGCAGCAATGGTAGCAACTTCAGGTTTAGCAGCAGAGTATACATTAAAATTCTCTCACGTTGTTAGTCCAAACACACCAAAAGGTAAAGCAGCTGATTTCTTTGAAAAGAGATTAGAAGAGTTATCAGGTGGAAAAATTGACGTTCAAGTTTACCCATCATCTCAATTATACACAGATGGTGCAGTAGTTAAAGCATTAAGATTAGATTCTGTTCAAATGGCAGCTCCATCTTTCTCTAAATTCGGTAAAATTGTACCTCAATTAGCGTTATTTGACTTACCATTTATCTTTAAAGATATTGATCACTTACACAGAGTTCAAGATGGTGAAGTGGGTACTGCTTTAAAAGATATGGTTACTGCTAAAGGTATTGTTGCATTAGATTACTGGGACAATGGATTCAAACAATTTACATCTTCTAAAAAAGCGTTAATTAATCCAGAAGATGCTGAAGGTCAAAAATTTAGAATTATGTCTTCAAAAGTTTTAGAAGAGCAAATGAAATCAGTTGGTGGTAACCCACAAATGATGCCATTCTCTGAAGTTTATTCAGGATTACAACAAGGTGTTATTGATGCAGCTGAAAACCCAATTTCAAACATCTGGACTAAAAAATTCCACGAAGTTCAAAGTCATTTAACAATTTCAGATCACGGTTACTTAGGTTACTTAGTTGTAATGTCTAAAAAATTCTGGAACTCTTTACCAGCTGATTTACAAGCAAATGTAAAACAAGCGATGAAAGAAGCTACTGCTAAAGAAAGACAATGGGCACAAGAATTAAATGACTCTCAATTTGATTTAATCAAAGAGTATGCAGCTAAAACTGGTAAATTAGAAATTTACACATTAACAGATGAGCAAAAAGCAGCTTGGAGAAACAAAGTATCTAAAATTTACCCAGAATTTTATGATGAAAATGCAATCGGTAAAGATTTAATCGAAAAAACAATTGCAACAAAATAATTTGGTAGACCTTGATGTTTAAAATATTAGACAAAGTCATAGGTTTTATCACTCAATCAATTGCGGCTATCGGCATAACAGCCGGTATCGCAGTTGCTTTTACTAATGTTGTTGCAAGATATGTTTTTGACGCATCATTCGTATGGGCAGCGGATCTTTCAATATATTTATTTTTATGGAGTGCTTTTTTTGCAGCGGCTTATTGCTTCAAAAAAGATGCCCACATCGCGGTAACTATTGTACTTGATATAGTTCCAACTTATATTGCAAAATACATGTTAATTTTGTCTTATCTTATTACTTTAGTATTTTTACTTGCTGTATCTTATTATGGATATGAGTACATACTTTTAGTTATAGATTTAGATGAAAGATCAATTGATTTATGGGACATTCCTATGTGGATTATTTATTTAGTAATCCCAATTTCTTTTGCTTTTGCTGGGTACAGAGTTTTAGAAAAATTAGTTACGACTATAAAAACACCTCACGAAGAGTGTGTACAAATTAGTGAGGCTGAACATGTTTTAGCAGAACTAAACAAAAATAAAAACGTTCAAAAAAATAAAAACGTTCAGGATTTAGAGAAAATGGTTAAAGATGTTGAAAAGAAAACTGGAGGAATGTTATGAGTAGTATTGGTGTATTATTTAGTATATTTTTCTTTCTAGTTATTCTTGGAGCACCAATTGCTATATGTTTGGGTGTTGCTACGTTTAGCACAATGATGATTTTTACTGATATTTCTCCTATTGAAATATCTGCAATGATGTTTGAAAAAGTTCATCACTATTCACTTATGGCAATTCCTATGTTTATTTTAGCTGGAAACTTGCTTTCAAAGGGAAGTGCTGCACAAAGAATTATTGAATTTGCTAAATCATGTGTTGGACACTTACCAGGTGGTTTACCGATTTCAGCAATTTTTGCATCTATTATTTTTGCAGCTGTTTCAGGTTCATCTCCTGCTACTGTTGTAGCAATTGGTTCAATTATGTTTGGTGCAATTATGCAAGAGGGATATCCAAAAAAATATGCTGTTGGTACTATTGCAACTGCAGGTTCTTTAGGTATTTTAATTCCACCTTCAATTGTATTAATCGTATATGGTGTTACAGCTGAAGTTTCTATTGGTAGATTATTTATGGCTGGTGTTGTACCTGGAATTATGATTGGTATTATGTTGATGGTTGTAACTTATATTGGCGCAAAAAGATTAGGTTTCCAAAGAACTGAACCTCAGCCTTTAAGAGTAAGACTAAGCAAAATGAAAGATGCTTCATGGGGATTAATGACAATTGTAATTGTTATTGGTGGTATCTATGGTGGTATTTTCACACCAACTGAAGCAGCTGCAGTTGCTGCAATGTGGGCATTCTTTATTTCAGTATTTGTTTATAAAGATATTAAATTAAGTGAAATGTTTAAAGTTTCTTTAGAATCAGCAAAAACTACTGCAATGATTATGTTTATTATTGCAAATGCAATGTTATTTGCTCACTTCTTAACAATTGAAAACATTCCACAACAAATCACAAATGCTTTAGTTGAAGCAAATGTTGATAAATATATGTTCTTAATTATGGTGAATGCACTATTAATTTTAGCAGGTTCTTTTATGGAACCATCTGCGATTATTATGATTATGGTGCCATTATTATTACCTGTTGCTGTTGCACTTGGAATTGATCCAATTCACTTTGGTATTATTATTACTATCAATATGGAATTAGGAATGGTATCTCCACCTGTTGGGCTTAACTTATTTGTTACGTCTGGATTAACAGGAATGAGTATTAAAGATGTAATTGTTGCCGCGTTCCCTTGGACTATGACAATATTTGCAGGATTAATGCTTGTAACTTATGTGCCTGAAATTGCACTGTGGTTACCAAATCTAATGTATGGAAATTAATTTCCATACATAGATTTTATATTTAAACTATCTTATTTTTTTACTAAATCTTTATTAAACTCTAAAATAGATTCTAAAACTTCAGGTTTAGAATATCCTTCAATTTTTTCTACTACTATAAATTGAGCTTCATTTCTTTGCATGATAACTAAAGTAGGAAAAGAAATAATTGGAAAAGCAGATGTATAAAACTGTTTAAACAAAGGTTCATCAGATTCTATTTTTATGAAATCATATTCTGGATATTTTTTTATATATTCAAGATTTTTAAAATCCTCTTTTTGCTTTGCACACCACTTGCATCCAGGTTTTGATAAAAATAAAAATGTCATTTTATCTTGAGAAATTTCATCAAATCCTTTTATTGATTTAAAGTTTGCATTAGATGGTTTAATTTCTTCATTGCACCCCGCAATAAAAAAAGAGATTAAAACTACAAAAACTATATTTAAAATTTTCATTTTAAGTGCCTTTTTTCGTTGATTATATCAACATTACAGTAAATTTAGATAATATACCTAATGGAAATTTTACAAAATGAGTTGATTAGTTTCACTTTTATAACTTTAGTCGTTTTATTATTGGCTTATTTAACTAAAAAGAAAGAAGATCAGTATAAAGATTAGCACAATTTAAATTGGTAAAATTATTATAAATTTTGCTCCATTTAAAGTGTTTCTAACTTTTAATTTTCCTTTCATATTTTTATCAACAATTATTTTAGACATATATAAACCTATACCTGTACCATTACTATCATGCTTTGTTGAAAAATATGGTTCAAATATTTTATTTTTAGGTTCAACTTCTATACCACCTGCATTGTCTTCAATAACTAAAGATAAAATATTATTTTTATTACTTGAATAAATTTTAATCCAACCATTTTTAATTTGCTTTTCGACTAAATGATCTTTTGCATTTGTAACTATATTTAAAATTACTTGCTGGAATTCATTTAAATATGTATTTAAAACTAAATTATTATCTATCTTAATATTTAGTTTGATATCACTGTTTATCAAAGTTGACGAAACTATTGTTATAGCCGAATTTACAGCATCTAAAAGTAAGAACTCTTCTTTTTCTTTTTTCGGCATAAAGAAATTCCTAAAATCATCGATTGTTCTAGACATATATTCTAAAACACATTCAGCTTC
>JALRJW010000158.1 GCA_023268955.1 Aliarcobacter sp.
CGGTAGAGAAACTCATATGATGATGTTAAACTCTTATAGACATACTAAAAATATCTTAACTTCATACAACAAAAATAAATTAGGTTTCTTCTAGGATTTACCTAGAAGAATAATTAGCGTGCAAGGGAGAGATTTTATATCTCCCCCCTTATTGAACTCTTCCTTGCAGCAATTTTATTTAAAGGAGAATAAAATGAAAGTAGAAAGATTACTTGCCACTCCTCTAACACTTGAAGTTTTAGAAAAACTTAAAAAAGAACATGGAGAATTAGTATTTAACCAAAGTGGCGGGTGTTGTGACGGTACGGCTCCTATGTGTTATGCTAAGACAGATTTCTATGTTCCATCGAGACATATTAAACTAGGTGAAATTGGTGGCTGTGAATTTTACATAGCGCCAGAAAAGTATGAGTACTTTAAACACTCGCAAATTACTATTGACTGCAAAGAAGAAAAAGCAGCTTTTGGTAATTCATTTTCATTGGAAATTGATTTAGGTTATCAGTTCATTACTAAATCAAGAATTTTCACTGATGAAGAATATAATCAGCTAAAAGAAGATGGCTTATTATAAATTTAATTAATTGACTCTTATAATCTCCAAAGCAATCAAGTTTTACTTGGTTGCTTTTTTTTAATGTATATACTAAAGAATAATTTTGTTTAGAAAAAAGATTTAAATTAAAAAGAGCTCTAAATTAAGAGGCTCTTTTTAATTTTTGAAGTTTTTGATATCCATTTTTTATAAGTTTTAAGAGAGGTTTTCTATAAGAATTAAATACATACTTTTTGATTTCATAAGCAATTTTACCCTTTACTGTAAACATTCCATAAATATCTCCAGCTGCATACTCTCCACCTAAAGCAATTAAAATACCTTCTAGTTTTGGTTTACAAGATATAAGTTCTTTACCATTTATTTGTCTAAGTACATTTTTACCAGCACATATACCTGAACATCTTGCAATTGTAACATTTGGAGGCATTAATTCACCATTCTGATTTTTAATTTCTGCAATATCTCCAATTGCAAAGATATTTTTATCATTAGTGGTTTGAAGATATTCATTAACTATAAGTTGACCTCTTTGATTATGGCTGAAATCATCAAGTCCTTTTATTTTTGATGACTCAACTCCTCCTGTAAAAATTAAAAAAGAATTAACAATTTTAGTTCCATTTGAAAGGTATGCATAATGTTCATCCATTTGAGTCAATTTAGTATTTGTAATAACATTAATACCTAATGATTTTAATCTTTTGTGTGAAATATTAATAAGATCTCTATTTAAGCCTGGCAATATTGTGTCCGCGCTTGAAATTAAAGAGATCTTCAAGTTATCACAAGAGAAATTACCTCTTTTGAAGAATTTTTTAGAGTTGTATGCCATTTCAGCTGCTATTTCAACCCCTGATAAACCTGCACCAACAACAACAATATTTGTATCCTCGCATTGTTTTGCTTCATCTTGAATTTTTTTAAATAATTGATTTTCAAAACTTTGTTTAAAATACATAGCCCATTGTAATTTTTTAATATCGTGAGCATCATTAAGTCCTGGAATTGAAGGTGGAAAAAAAGTCCTAGTTCCCGCAGCAACAATTAAATAATCATATGTAACAATTTCTTGTTCCTCTGTATAAATCTTTTTTTCATTTGTATCGATATTTCTTACAATTAAATTTTTATACTCTAAATAATCATGGTCAATACCTAAGCACAAAGTTGTTAAATCAATAGTAACATCTGCAATATTTGATTTATTTGCAATTAAATCATAAACTTCTGGTTGAAGATTATGATAAGTGTTCTTATCAATTAATGTTATTTTTATATTCTTATTTTTTACCAGTTCTCGGAGAGCATAAATTCCAGCATATCCACCACCAATAATAACTACTTTTTCCATAGCAATATGTTCCTTAGTATCTTTTTTTGGATTATACTGTAAGTTTATAGCCCATTTATAGCAGTTGATAAGTGTATTTTATAGAATTCAGTAAAGTACTTTTTTTTAAGTAATATAGTACTTATTTATTGTTTTGAGAGTTTGATTGTGTTTGTTGAATTTGATTATTTTGTTTTAATTTTTCTTGAACTTTTACAGCATTG
>JALRJW010000167.1 GCA_023268955.1 Aliarcobacter sp.
ATAAAAGAGAATATATTTAAAGCTATCATAGAAATAAAACAATTGTCATAAATCAAGTAGTAGATTTCTAATATCATGAAAAGCTGTGATAATACCTTTATGGTTATCACAGTAGATCTTCTTATACTTCAAATGCTCATAAAGCTCTTTATTAGATATACTTTTTTTACAAACTCTAATTAACCTACAAAGCTTCTTTATGTATATATACCCACTGTAAAGTCCTCTATAGTACTGAATATTCAGTTCATTTTCATTGTGATGCTTTATAACTATATCTATACATCTTTTTTTACAGTAGTCTGATATCTGTGTCAAATGGTGATTTTGTAAATACTTAAATTTCATAAGTATATTATATTTCAATTTGTTATTAAAAATCAATTAAATATCAATTTGAAATATAATCTGCTTTGGATATAAAAAAAGCTAAGACCCATGTCTTAGCTTTAATGATAAGTAAAACCTTTTACCTATCAGCTTTACTAGTAAGTAAAACTTTATTACATTAGTTTGTCATTAACAATATTAAGCATTAAATTCCTTCGTCATTAACACCTCCGTAAATTGTTTTTACATTCCTATTATAACAACTTTTAAATTTAAATCTAACTTAATTTATTAGAAATTATGTATTTATTTTCTTTTTTTGCTTAGAAATATCAGACATTAATAATGCTATCCACTTAGTTTGATGATTAGAATTAAATGCAATTTTTAGAGTCATTGTAATAGGAACAGCTAAGAACATCCCCACAATTCCTAGTAACCAACCCCATAATATAAGTGAAAAGAAGATTACAAGAGGTGATAATCCTAACTCTTTACCCATAAGTTTTGGTTCAATTACATTTGAAATTGAAATATTAATAACAACATACAAAACAATAATATAAGCGGTTGTTTGTATATCTAGTTCAATTGCTGAAAGCAAAATTGCAGGAATAGCAGCAACCAATGAACCAATTACAGGAACAAAGTTAAATAATACAGCTATAAATCCCCATAAAATAGGGTAGTCTACGCCAAATAAAATAAGCATTATTCCTATTAAAACCCCAGTTAGTAAACTTGTAAAAGATTTTACAATGAAATATTTCTTAATATTGTGAGAAAAAAGTTCAAAATGCTCTAAACTTTTTTGATTTTTACCAAATATCATTTTTAATTTTGTTTGTGATGATTTTGTTTCTGCTAGTATAAATGCAACCCCAATAATCACAAGTAAAAATTTACTTAAAAAAGTCCCAATACTTCCTATAAGTTTAGTTGTAAATGCAAAAAATGAACCAAAATTCAAAGTGTCAAATATCATCTTTTTATCTATAGAATATCCATAATCATTTGCAAGAGCAATGGCAGATAAAATTAATTTATTAAGTTTTTCTTCATAGGAATCTAGATTTGACAAAAAATCTTGCAAAGACAGATTTATAATGTAAATAGTAAATATTGTAGCCCCAAAAAATATTGATAAAACTATCACATAAGCTATAAATCGGGGAATTCCTTTATTTTGCAACAGCGTTAATACTGTAGAGAAAATAGAACTTATAAATATTGCTAAAAACAAAATTATAACAATCTCACCTGCTATTTTTATTCCACCAAGTAAAATTACTGTGCAAGCAATATAAAAGAAGTAGTTCCTTAAATCAACTCTTTCCAACATTTTCATACCTTAAATTAATTGTTTTTTTACAAATTCTAAATAATGCCCATCTTGGTCTTCAAGTTCATTATGAGTTCCCTTTTGAACAACTTGACCATCATCTAAAACATAAATCATATTTGCATTTTTTACAGTGCTAAGTCTATGGGCAATAGTTATCACTGTTTTTTCTTTTAAAAAGTTTTCAAGTTCAGAAAACAATTTTGCTTCTGTGTGAACATCAAGTGCTGAAGTAGATTCATCAAAGATAACAACACTAGGGTTTGCAATAATCATTCTAGCAATTGACAATCTTTGTCTTTGTCCACCACTTAGTCTAATACCGTGTTTACCAACAATTGTATCTAATTTTTCTGGCATTTTATTAACAGTATCTTCAAGTTGAGCTATTTTTAATGCTTTGAAAATCTCTTCATCTTTAATATTTTCATTTCCCATTGTTATATTAAATCTAAGGGTATCATTAAATAATATAGGCATTTGAAGAACTAAAAAAATATTTTCCCTTAAATCTTTTTTATCAATATCATTGATGCTAATATGATTATAAAAAATATCTCCAGCATTTTTTTCATAAAAACCTGAAATAACTTGGGCTAAAGTTGTTTTACCACTTCCACTTGCTCCAATTAAAGCAATTTTTTCTTTGTGATTTATTTTTAGACTTATATTTTTTAGGGTTTGTTTATCTTGATTGTAAGAAAAATCTAGATTTTTAACTTCTATATCTAAGTGTTTATCTTTTAAAGATAGTTTTTGAGTTCCATTTTTTTCAGTTTTTAAATCTAATATTTTATTTATTCGGTTTATTGCAGCATTAGCGCTTGCATATGAGTATTGAACTGTTAATATATCTTGAACAGGGGTCATAATAAACCAAATATATCCAAACATTGCAAACATCATTCCAATTGATAAGTCACTGTAAACAACCAAAAGTAAACCAGCAGCTCTAAATATTTCAAAGGCTAGTAAAAAGATTGTAAATGAAAATCTTTCATAGGCTGTGCTTTTATATTTATAGTCATTTGAAGTTGTTTGAATATTTTTTGCTTTAGAAATTGCACTATTAAAAAAGAAGTTTTCTTTATTTGATGCTTTAATTTGCCCAAATAAATCTAAAGTTTGAGAAACATTATCTTGAAAGTTTTCAACAGCTTTGTTTTCTTCTTTTTTTAAAACACCTGTTTTTTTCGATATTTTTTTTGATAACAACATAATAATAGGTTGAATAAAAAGTATCATTAATCCTAAAATAGGATCAATAGTAATAATCACAGCAGCAACGGCAACTAAAGTTAAAACAGAAGCTATAAATTTACTTGCAACTGAAACTATGAAGTTATCTAAAGTATCAACGTCAGTTACAAGATTAGCTGCAATCGCTCCTGAACCTAAACTTTCATATTCATTCATATTAACAATTTCAAGGTGCTTTAAAAGTTTAACTCTAATATGATAAGTAATGTATTTAGAAAGATAAGTGAATATTTTTGTAATGTAAACACCAGCTAAAAAGTAAACTAATCGTAAAAATATAACTGCTAAAGCAACTATTGCTATGTAGTAAAAAGCAGAACCACTTCCAAATAAAGTATCAATAGTTTTAACAGCAACGTCGGGATTATTTAATAAAACCTCATCAACTAAGATAGGAAGTAATAAGGGAATAGGTACAGAAACTAATATGGCAAATAGAGTAACTATTTGACCAATTATTAGTTGTTTTTTATTTTCTAAAAGTAGTTTTAGAATATATTTAATTGAGATTTTTTCATTCATCTAAATGATTAAAACTAAAATTGAAATTCTAGAATTTACTCTCTTTTACAATATTTTCTTCATTTGGAGCTAGCATTTTTTCGCATATTTCCATTTTCATTCCATCATGGAATGTGCAATTTAATCCACATTTATATGTAGCAGTTGCAGTAATACCTAAGATTTCTATTTGTTTTGCAGCTTCTGTTTTGCAAGTTTGAAGATTATCAAAAGTCATTGGACTTTTCATGTTTCTTTTCGTGTTTTCTTTATCTGGATAGATAAACGCTGTCCATTCTTCTTTATCAGCACCACCAAGGCAACCTGAAAATGCAATAGCAACTGTAGACAGTAAGAAAATATTTTTAAACATATAGCTCTCTTTGTAAAAAATTTACTCGATTGTAGTGTAATGTTTTTTATATATTGCTAAAAACAATTTATATACAATAGTGTGATATACTTATTTTTACATATTTACAAGGTTTTTTAAAAATGAATTTCTTTTCAAAAAGTGGTTTTATCAAGTTATTTTTAGCAATTTGCTTAATTTCTTCATTCTCTTTAGCTAAAGAGGATTACTCTGAAATGAGCAATGAAGAGCTAATTGCCATAATGGGTTACATAAAAGAAAAAAACAAAAAAGATTTTAAAAAAGAGTTGCAACAAAGAATTCCAACTATGAATGAAAGAGAAAAAAAGTTTTATGAGAAAAATTTAAAACAACAAAAGGGTAATAGATGAAAAATAGAATCCTTTTGCTTGA